>JBGPCS010000173.1:0-6062 GCA_041481875.1 Sulfurifustaceae bacterium | reverse complement strand
TCAACGAGCTGTACGGCGCGCAAGTGTTCGACGAACCGGCGATCGCGCTCGCGCCGACGCCGTACACGAAGTGGCTCACCTGCCGCGTGGCGATGGAGGAGTATCATCACCACGTGCGCTTCAAGGGACTGGCCGATGAAATGGGCGTCCCCGCGGAGGCCACCGATCCAACGGTGAAGCGGCCGCTGACGATTTTTGGATTTGCGCTGAAGACTTGGCCCGAGTTCTGTGTCATCAAGATGCTCGCGGATCTCGCGGAGATCTTGCAAGTGGAAGATCTGCTCCATTGCAGCTTCGTGCCGCTGCGCAACATCGGCCGTATCACCATGCCGGAGGAAAAATTTCACGCGCAATTCGGCAAGGACTTTTGCACCGAGCTGTGTAAGACCGAGGCCGGGCGGCGCGACGTACAAAAAGCGATCGACGACTATGCGCCTTATCTGCCCGGATTTTTCGGCGCCGCCGGCTCGAAGAACAACGAGCTGTATCGGAAATACGGTTTGAAGGAGCGCAAGAACGAGGACATGCGCGACGACTTCATGCGCCGAGCGCAGGCGGTCGTGGCCGAGATCGGGTTGAAGCTTCCGGAACTGAAGGCGGCGTGATGGTCATTTATCCCAAACGCCCCCACCGTAACGCTCCCCCGCTTGCGGGGGTGAGGCGGAGATCTCGCGAATGCACTTAACGTGCATTCGCGCCGCCGAACGGGTGCGCAAGATTTTGCACGCCCCGGCGGGAATGGAAGGGAGGGGGAAGGCGCGCACGTGAATGCGGACGACGTGTTGAGCTTTTAGTCAGAGCCAGTTGGTCGAGTCGTAAACAGGAGTAAACGCGATGGCATCGATACAACCGCAAGTGACTTCGGAGCGCGCCGCGTTCTATCGGCGCATCGACAAAGACAGCCTGGCGCCGTTGTGGGAAGTCCTCGGCGCGCTGGTGCCGCCACAACCGACGACGCCGTGCGTGCCGGCGTTGTGGCGCTACCAAACCGTCAGACCTTATCTAATGGAAGCAGGCCGGCTCATCACCGCGCGCGAAGCGGAGCGGCGTGTATTGATATTGGAAAATCCTGGTCTGCGCGGCGCGTCGTCGATCACGCACACACTGTACGCCGGTCTGCAGTTGATCTTGCCGGGCGAGGTTGCACCGAGCCATCGGCACACGCAATCGGCGCTGCGCTTCGTGATCGAAGGGTCGTGCGCCTTCACCGCAGTCGACGGCGAGCGCACGACCATGCAGCCTGGCGATTTCATCATCACGCCGTCGTGGACGTTTCACGATCACGGCAACCCCGGAAACGACCCGGTGATATGGCTCGACGGTTTGGATATTCCGATGGTGGCGTTTTTCGACGCGGGCTTTTCGGAAAAGTATCCGCAAGAATCGCAACCGGTCACCAAAGCGGAAGGCGATGCGCTCGTGCGCTTCGGCGCGAATATGGTGCCGCTCGAATATACGCCGCCGTCGAAGACGACGCCGATTTTCTGCTATCCGTACAGCCGCAGCCGGCCGGCGCTTGCGCAGTTGCAACGCAACGGCGCACCGCACCCGTGTCATGGAACCAAAATGCAATACGTGAACCCGGCCACCGGCACATACCCGATCCCGACGATCGGGGCATTCGTTCAGCTGTTGCCGAAAGCGTTTCGCGGCCAACCGTATCGCTCGACCGACGGGACCGTCTTTAGCGTCGTCGAAGGCAAGGGCCGCAGCCGCATCGGCGACCACGTGTACGAGTGGGAACCGAAGGACGTGTTTGTCGTGCCGTCGTGGTGCCCGGTCTCGCACGAAGCGGACGCGGAGGCGGTACTGTTCAGCTACTCCGACCGTCCGGTGCAGAAGGCGCTCGGCTTTTGGCGCGAACAAGTGGATGCGTGAACAGTGCCGACGAAAGACTTATCGTTGGGCGCATTCAGCGACGGCAGGAGCGTGAAAGCGCATGAGCGACTGATTCTTCATGCTCGGTGAAACGCTCGACGAATCCGAGCGGGACCAGGTGCGGGATTACTTGCACGGGCTCGGGATCGTCGATGAGATGCCGCTCGTGGACGTGTCCGATTGGAATGCCGCTCGCCGCACGATATCCGACCCGTCTTGGGATCGGCGCTGGTGGGACGCCGAGCAGGCGGAGCGCAAACGACTATACGCCAAGGCGAGCGCGGCGCTTGCACAGAACGAATTGCTTGCGTCGCTCTCGCACCTCATCGAGCACATGAGCGAGGCGGTGCACGGCGCCGCCGCCGTCGCGGCTGCCGCGATGCCGGACTGATTCGCGCCGCGGCGGGTGCGGCGACGGAATCGCTATATCTCGGTGAGCTGGCGCGCGTCGCGGGCGAAGATGAACGACATTCGTTCGTGATCAAGCAATCGTTGTTCGCGGGCGGACATTGGCCGCTGGGTATCGTCGACGGGCGATATCATGTGTTTTAGGGAGGCTCTGATTTATTTCCCCTCTCCCTCCGGGAGAGGGGTTGGGGTGAGGGAAACAGCGCGATTTCTTGCAACGCCACCCCTCACCCTGGCCCTCTCTCGGAGGGAGAGGGAATTAAGTTTTTAGATAAATGTAGGGGTGACCTTATTATGAAATACGCCTTTCCGTTGTGGAACACACCGAGCGTTCCGGTTGCCGGCACCGACGTGCACTTTCCGGTGCATCGCATCTACTGCGTCGGGCGCAACTACGCGGAGCACGCGCGCGAGATGGGGTTCGATCCGAATCGCGAGCCGCCGTTCTTTTTCAGCAAGCCGGCGGATGCGATCGTGTCTAGCGGCAGCACCATCCGCTACGCCTTGGCGACGCAAAATCTCGCCTACGAGATGGAGTTGGTGGTGGCGATCGGCAAGGAGGGCGTCAACATTCCCGCCGCCAAGGCGCGTGACCATATATATGGATACGCGGTCGGCCTGGATATGACGCGGCGCGACTTGCAGATCGCCGCGCGCGACAAGGGCCGCCCGTGGGACGTCGGCAAAGGTTTCGATCAGGCGGCGCCGATCAGCGCGGTGCATCGCGCGACCGATATCGGGCATCCGGCCGCGGGTCGGATCTGGCTCAAGCTCAACGGCGAGATCAAGCAGGACGCGGATCTAAAGCAGCTGATCTGGCCGGTGCCCGACATCATCGAGTACTTGTCGAAACTATTTATTTTGCAGCCCGGTGACTTAATCTACACCGGCACGCCGGCCGGCGTTGGCCCGGTCAAGCCGGGCGATCAGCTTGTCGGCGGCGTCGATGGTGTCGACGAGGTTTCGATCAAGATCGGTCCTTGACGATCGCGAGACTCCGAAAATATGTCTGCCAACCGCAAAGGACGCCAAGGACGCAACGGTTTTATGAATTACTTCTTTCCTCCGCGTCCTCCGCGTCCTTTGCGGTGAACGTTCATAGCCAATCATAACTTTCGCTAATGCAGAGATCGCTCAAACCGTTTTTCGATCCCGCGAGCGTCGCGATCGTCGGCGCGTCGGAGCGCGTCACCAGCTCCGGTGGCGCGGTGCTGCGCAACATGCAGATCGGACGCTACAAGGGCAAGCTCATTCCGATCAATCCAAAGGGCGGGAATATTCTCGGATTGCCGGCACGCCTATCGCTTAAGGATCTCGAATCGCCGGCGGAGTTGGTCGTCATCGTCGTCGCGCAGGCCGCGATTCTGGACGTTGTACGCGAAGGCGCGGAGAGCGGCCACAAGAATTTCCTGATTCTGCCGGGCGGCTTCATCGAGGCGGGCGAGGAGGGGCGGCGGCGCGACGCGGAGCTGCGCGCGCTGGCGGATCAGCACGGCCTAACCATCGCGGGGCCGAATTGCGCCGGCATCATCAATTTGTTCGATCGCGAGAACGCTTGCGCGCCGACGTTCTTGCGCGATCTGCCGAAGGGCGGTGGTGTCGCGTTCTTGTCGCAATCCGGCGCGATCGCGGAGGAAGTGATAGAGAAGAGCCATCGGCTCGACATTCCGCTGGGTGCGATCGTGTCCATCGGCAACGCCATGCATCTGCACGTGGACGATTATTTTCCGCAGCTCGCGGACGATCCGCGCTGCACGGCGGTGTTGACCTATCTCGAATCGGTCGAAGACCGTGCGCGCTTCCAACAAGCAGCGCGGCGGCTCGCCGCGCGCAAGCCATTGGTGGCCTTGATCGGCGGACGCACCGAACCCGGGAGCCGCGCGTCGCGCGCTCACACCGGCGGAAGTGGTTGGAGCGATGCGGAGATCGATCGCTTTTGCACGGAGTCCGGCATCGTGCGTGTGCACACCTTGCGCCAGCTGATGCTGGCCGGCAAAGGCTTCGGGCGCCACCCGCAAGGGTTCGGCCGGCGCGTACTGATTCTGTCGAACTCCGGCGGGCCCGGCGTCATCGCCACCGACGCAGCCGCAGCGGCTGGTCTGGAGCTGCCGACCTTGCCAGGGGCACTTGCGGCGCGTCTCAAGTCAGCGCTGCCACCGGAAGCCTCGGTCGCGAACCCGCTCGACCTGCTGGCGGATGCACGCGAAGAGCGTTTCGGCGACACCTTCATCGCAGTGCTGGAGGTCGCGGCGGAAGCCTACGACGCCGTTCTTATGATTCACGTCGTCCCGTTTATGGTGGACGCCGGACCGGTGATCGAGCGTCTAGCGGAGCTGAGCGCGCGCTCGAAGATTCCGCTGTTTCACTCCATGATGGGGACGCTCGAAGGGCGCGACGCGTGGTTCCGAAAGATGGAAGCGAGCGGTGTTCCCATGTTCAACGACGTGGAGGAGATGGCCGTAACCGCCGGGCTCCTTGCGCGCTACCCCGCAATTCAAGCGCGATTCGGAAATGTTTCATAAATAAATCATGGCGCTTATCTCTACTTATCGCGTGGCGGTCGAGTGGGGTGACTGCGATCCTGCGCGGATCGTATTCTATCCGAACTACTTTGCCTGGTTCGACGCGGCGACGCGCGCGCTGTATACGGCAGCGAACTGGCCGTACGAGCGCCTGACCGAGCGGTTCAATATCATCGGAACTCCGCTGGCCGAGGCGTCGGTGCGATTTCTCCGGCCTAGCCGCTTCGGTCAGAGTTTCGATCTCAAGAGCCGCGTCGAGGATTGGCAGGAAAGCCGTTTTACCGTGCTGCATCAGGCCTACCGCGGCGATGCACTCTTATTAGAAGGCCGCGAGGTGAGGTTCTTCGGCCAGGCGCGGCCGGATGACCGCGAGCGGCTGCGCGCCATCCCCATTCCTGCGGAATTCAAAGAGGCGTTCGAGAAATGAAGCTTTATAACTATTTTCGCAGCTCGGCTTCGTATCGCGTACGTATCGCGCTCAATCTCAAGGGATTGAGCTACGAGTACGCCTCGATTCATCTGACGCGCAACGGCGGAGAGCACTTGAGCCCGGAGTTTCGCTCGCTCAACCCGCAATCACTCGTGCCGGTGCTGCAAGACGGCGAACACACGCTGACGCAGTCGGTAGCGATCATCGAATACCTCGACGAGACCCACCCGCAGCCGCCGTTACTACCGTCGACGCCAGCCGGGCGCGCGCGCGTACGTGCACTCGCCTTGGCAGTCGCGTGCGAGATTCACCCTATCAATAATTTGCGAACGCTTGGTTACTTAACGGGAAAATTGGGCTTGTCGGAAGAGATCAAGCTCGAATGGTACCGGCATTGGGTCGGCGTCGGGCTCAAGGCGATCGAGACGCAGCTCGCCAACAGCCGCTACACGGGCCGATTCTGTCACGGCGAGACACCGGGACTGGCCGAGTGTTGCCTGGTGCCGCAGCTATTCAACGCGCGCCGTTTCAACTGCGATCTGTCGGGTTTCCCGACGCTGGTACGCATCGACCGTGTCTGTAACGAGCTGCCCGCGTTCCAGCAGGCGGCGCCGGAGCGCCAGCCGGACGCGGCTGTCTAGTTTTATTCCCTCTCCCCTCGGGAGGCGAGATGGAGCACTCGCGAATGCACTTAACGTGCATTCGCGCCATCGAGCGGGCACACATGATTTTTGTGTGCCCCGGCGGGAATGGCCAGGGTGAGGGGCGGCGGCAAATGAAATCGCGCTGCTTCCCTCACCCCAACCCCTCTCCCGGTGGGAGAG
>JBGPCS010000172.1:0-6100 GCA_041481875.1 Sulfurifustaceae bacterium | reverse complement strand
GTATTCGAATCCGGCGCGATTCTGTTTTATCTCGCCGAGAAGACCGGACGGTTGATCCCAAGCGATGCGCGCCGACGCATCGACGTGATCCAGTGGCTCTTTTGGCAAATGGCGAATCTCGGTCCGTTCGCCGGACAGAATCATCATTTTCGTCTCTACGCCCCCGAGCGCATTCCCTACGCGGTCGATCGTTACGTCAAGGAAACCTCGCGTTTGTATGCCGTGCTCGATGTGCGTCTGGCGGATCGCGAATTCATCGTGGGGGATTATTCCATCGCCGACATCGCCTGTTACCCCTGGGTCGTGCCGCACGAGCGCCAAGGCCAGAAGATCGATGACTTTCCGAACCTGGCGCGTTGGCTCAACACGATCCGCGCGCGCGAGGCGGTGGTCCGCGCGTATGCGCGCGCAAAAACCATCAACACCAACGCCGTCGTTTCCGAGGAGGCGAAGCGCGTGCTCTTCGGTCAGGATGCATCGACCGTGCGGCGAGTTAAGTAAAGCAATCCCAGTTAGTTCCCTCTCCCTCCGGTGACGTGCAGGGGTGCACTAAGATCGCGGGAGACAGGGGGTCGGGAGCGATCAGGAGGGCCAGGTCGCTCCTGCGCATCCTGCGCGCGCGACATTCGTACGTCCTTGTACAGCAGGTGAGGGGCGGCGGTACGAGAAGTCGCGCTGTTTCCCTCACCCCCACCCTTCTCCCGGAGGGAGAGGGGGAATAAAAATCAGAATCTTCGGAAAATCGATCACTCCGGCGCGGCGATGGATCGCATGCGCGGCACGCGCTCGGGACGCCACTGGGCAACTGCAAGACGCCAAAAACTGTCGAGATCGCTGGCTTCGGATTCCGCCGGCGTGCGTTGCCCAAGGAATTGAAGCACGCGTCGTAGCTGCGCAAATGCCGGGTCTTGCGCAATCGAGCGCGCGCCGCTCTGCTTCGACAGCTTCTCGCCCGCCGCGTCGATCGCGATTGGGAGATGCGCATAGCGCGGCGTCGAAAGGCTGAGGCGTTGCTGAAGATGCAGCTGGCGCGGAGTCGACAGTAGCAGATCGGCGCCGCGCACGACCTCGGTAATTCCCTGCGCGGCGTCATCTACGACCACCGCAAGCTGATAGGCGATGAATCCGTCGGCGCGGCGCACGACGAAGTCCCCAATCTCTCGTTCGAGCGCACAACTAACCCAGCCCTGCCAGCGATCGTCGAAGACGATCGGCGCGTCGTCAGTGCGCACGCGCAGCGCGCGCTCGGTTCGCCCCGGCGGTAAACCACGGCGACACGTGCCCGGGTAAATTGGCCCATCGATTCCTCGCAGACTCGAATCGGCTACTTCCTGGCGGCTACAACCGCACGGATAGATCGAGCCGCTGGCGCGCAGCCGCTCGATCGCCTCGTCATACGCGCGGTGGCGCGTACTCTGGCGCATGATCGGCCCGTCCCAATGCAAACCGAGTCGCTCGAGCGTGTGCAGGATATCGTCGGCCGCGCCGCTCGCTTCGCGCGGCGGATCGAGATCCTCGATGCGCACGAGCCAGTCGCCCTTGCTCGCGCGCGCCTGCAAAAAACTGGCGACGGCGGCGACCAGCGATCCGAAGTGCAGCGGTCCGGTCGGTGACGGTGCGAAGCGCCCGCGGTAGCGTTGCGACTGCGTAGCGGACATGAGGGTTACTTGCGCGCGGTTTTGACGGCGCGGATGCGCGCCGGTGCGCGGCGTGTGATCTTGCTCACGCCCTGGACGTATTCGATGCGATAACTGTGGCGCAGTGTCAGCGGTTTCGTCAGTAGCGCCTTGTCGTGAATGAGCGTCATGCCGGCGCTGCGATCGCTCTGCAGCACGTAATATTTCCCGATGGCAGTGATCGAGCCTTCGGCGGCGCTCGCAAAAAGATTCGGCACCGTCAGCGCCGCCAGATCGAGCTCCTGTAGCTCCACGGTTCGACCATTGCACTTCTCGATGAGATCGGCGACCCAGCGCGCCGGGCGCTCCACCGTCGGCTGCAGCGCCGGACCGTTCAATACCGCTTGCAGTTGTTGTGCGCTGGTCGAGCCCCACGCGGTGTTGTCGTAAACGTAGCCGTGGGCGGCTAAGGCGAGCGCGCTTGGGGCGAGAGCGATGCTGCGGCGATGGCGCGCGCGGATGCGGTCCTTCGGTACGTCATGCCCGCCGTCGGCGACGCGCAGCGCCACGCGCTCGATGTTGACTTGCGGATTCTCGGTCGCGATAAAAATGACGGTCGTCAAGTAGCCGATGCGCGTCGCCGCTTGCAGCTCGGCAATCTTGCTCGGATGGGACATCACGGTTTCGTACATCACGCTGCGCCCTTGCGCGATCGCCTCGAGTCGCATCGCTTCGACTACCTTCTGCGCCGCGGGCGCGTCGATATCGCGCTCCTGCTGCAGATCGTCGGCGTTGATGTAGAGCGCGGGTAGCGTCAGCTCGCCGGAAGCGCGCAGCGTTCGGATGAGAGTGGTCTTGCCGGACCCGTTCGGTCCGGCGACCATGACGAGCGCGGGTGGGGGCCCCGGCACCGCTTAGCGGTTACGGCCGGCCCGCGCTGTCGATACGGAACGCAGTGGACGCCGGCCCGGTTTGTCGTGCCCGCGCGCGGCCTCGGCAAATGCGGCGCTCGAAATTTTTGCAAGCCGGCTGACACTGACGCCGAAAGGGGTGGTCTGCTCGGCCGGGGGCGCGTGCGCTTTGGCGGGCGCTTTCATGTCGAACGGAAAGCCGCGCTCGGCGACGAACCGTTTGAACATAACCTTCATGACTGTGTTGGCATCCATGCCGATGCTCGCGGCAATTTCATCCGCCGCGGCTTTCTCCGCTGGGTCCACGCGAAATTTGATTTCCGCGGGGGTCTTGCGCGCTGGAGCACTCATGTCGGGTCTCCCAGTTTGGGCGATTTAGGGAGATTATAGGCCATCTGGGGCCGGCACATCGAGCCGACGGTTCCTGCGTCGGCCGCGGGGTTTGGGTGTCCTTTATCCGCCAGGCGGGTTGCCGCGATTCAGCGCCCGTACCAGCCGCAGCGCCACGTACCCGAGTACGGCGACACCGAACAGCAACACCGCCCACAGGACCCATTGTTTCCAATCTCCGCGATACCAGGAGAGCGTCAGCGCTCCTTCCCCCCGCAGGGTCGTACGAGCGCCCAATCGAGCGGGGGCGGTACTCACTTTCTGTTGGTCGCCAAGGGTTACCGAACGAACCAGCGTATCGACCCCGAACTCCACGGGTTGCGCGCGCGCATTGCCGTACGCAAGCGTAAACGGTGCATTTCCGCGCGCGACAAAGATCAGCTCATCCGGCACCCATCCCAATTCCAATCGCGGGCTGTCGGCGCCCAAACCGCCGCCGTGCCGGTCGAGCCGCAACAGCCATTGGCGCGCGCCGGCGCGGCCGACGTCGATTTCATCCTCGTGTATCGCCCGCGCGCCCTCGGTCACGTTAAAGACGACTTTCTGTCCGCGGAGTCGCCACGGATCGCCGTCCTTATCTCGCGAAAGAATCGCTACCCGCGCAACGCCGTTGGCCGGCAAGACGACTCGCGCGCGATCGATCGGCATCCAACCCTTCGCATCGAAGCGATACTCTCCGCTTTCCGGTTTCGTGTCGGCGATCGAAGCCGAGAACCAATCGCGTTGCGGCTCCGCGCGTGTTCGCAATTCGCCACGCGCTTGCGTCAATCGAACGGTAGACGTCGGCTCAAGCCATGACAGTCGTATATATTTCGCGCGGCGCGGCGTGAACTCAATACGCCGCTGCGCGAGCGCGTGGCCCTCGCGCGCCAGCGCGGCGATTGCGCCGCGCCCCATCGATTGCCAGGTTTTCAAATCCTCGCTTCGTTCCGCTTGAAGCGTGCCGATAAAGTCGCTCGCGCTATTTTTGTCCCAATCGACTTCGATCGCCCCAAGTGGGTCCTTCGTCGCGCCGGCATCGATCAAATAGAAAATGTGCCCACCGGCGCGCGCCGGCTGCGAACGCACATTGACGATCGACCCGCTCTTCCCGCGCGTGACTTGCAGCGAAATATCATCCGTGGCTGCCGACGCTGGGGCGCTGACGACGAACAGTGGAAGATCGACGAGCGTCTTCGCAGATTGAAGCTCCGGCCGCGTGATCGCATGAGGCACGACTTCCTGCGCACCGTTATAGACGCGGACGTCACCGAGATCCGCGCGAGTCACGTCCTGATAGATCACGCTGGTCAGCGGTACCCGGTACACGCTCGCGGGCGCGTCGAGCGTCACATCGACCGCATACGCGAAGTCATCACGCGCGAGCTCGGCACCGTAGGCGCCGCCGGTCACCCACAGAATCACCGCCATGCTGCGTGCGATCACGACGACGCCTCCGCATGCTTGTTGACTCTGGGCGGCACCGGAGCGATGTAACCGATGATGAGGAGCAGCAGGCCGACGCCGACGAAAGACACGATGCGCTCGATCGCGCCGGTGCTCGACAGATCGATCAGGAAAAGCTTGATCACCACTACCGCCAGCAACACACCGCCCGCGAGCCACAGGTAGCGAATCGCCAATCGATTCGCCATCACCATCGCGGCCAGCGCGATCGCGGACCAGAAAATGGAAATCGCCGATTGCGCAACAACAGAGCCGAGCATCGCGTTGAGCGTGTAGGGAACGCCGACGAGATGATGGATCGCGCGAAACAGCACGGCGTTTAGCCAAATAAATGCGATGGCGCCGTAAGCGACCAGCAGCGGCTCGATTCGTCGACCGAGCGCTCGGATCGCCAGCATCCAACTCAACAACGCTAAGAACAAGATGAGCGACGCGAGCTCCAGCGGATTCATCACCGGTACGTACGCGAGCGGCGCGGCGTTGCCCGGTAGCGCCAATGCCCGCAACAACCAGACCAGCGCGGCCACCGCGAACAGCGAAGCGGCCAGAAAAATATACGCCGGTTCGTTGCCGCGCACCGGCCAGGCGCGCCCACGCAGTGCGACGGACGCCGTCAGTGCAGTGCTCAGCACAATCGCAATGGCAGCGAGCGACCAGTCGCTTTGCGGCAATAACCGGTCAACCGCCCATTCCATTTCTAGCGCCAACAGCGCGCTGAGCGTCCAGAGGCTTAGCGCATGGCGTGGACCCAGGACTACGCCGAGGTTCGCCGTCTCGTGCGCCCGTAACACCTTATATTGCGCGGCGAACGCGAGCACCCAGCCGATGCCACCGTATCCAATGAAGGGATGCGCGACGCTGACGGTCGCGGACGCTAGCGTCAGCGCGACCAGCATCGTGTTCGCTCCCGCGGCGTATCGCAGCGCCGGCCAAGCGAGACGACGCCCGATCTCCTCTTGCGCCACCGTTGCCGCCGCGACGACGAGCAGCCACGCGAATATTTCCTGCGCGTCGGCGACGGAAAGATGAATCTCGTTCAACGTACCGGCGTAAAACCAAACGAGTCCCCACGCGAGCGCGATCGTGCTGATCGGCCGTTCGAATTCTTTTAGGCGTTCGCGGTAGTGAAATAACAAGTAACCGCTCGTTACTCCACCGAGCGCCACGAGCAAAACGCCGACGTAGGTACTATTAAGAACGGCGACGTCCGCCGACGGCGTCGTGTGGGTGAAAAAGAAAATGCCGCCGCCGACTTGCACCAGCAGTCCGAACGCGCGCGCGAGCCATTGCGATTGCCGCAGTCCGATCCAAAGCACGCCCGCGCCTTCGATCGCCCACGCAGCCGCCGTCCAATGGCCGTCGAGCGCGAGCGGTATCGTAAGCGTCGCGAAGATCGTACCGAGCGCGACGAAAACTTCCGCCGGTAATCGCATGGAGGCGCGCTTGAGCACCGTCCCCGCGAGTGCGAGATAAAACGCGCCAAGCGCGAACGCCGACCACGCCAACCCGTAGGGATACCCCTTGACGATCGCCGCCTGGAGTAGAAACGCAACGATGGGCACGCCGAAGACGAGCGTGCCATCGACGGGATTCGCCAGCGACGGCGCTTGGCGCCGGGCGTACAGCATGACCGTCGCGACGTAGAGCAGAAAGAAGAACACCAGAAACGGCTCAACCGAATCGAAGAACTCGGGCTGATAATAACGGTAACCCCACGCGGCGCCGATGACGAACGTG
>JBGPCS010000171.1:0-6157 GCA_041481875.1 Sulfurifustaceae bacterium | reverse complement strand
GCTCGCGATCCAGCTCGATCGCTTCGCCCGACTCGCTCACGCGCCCCCGCACCAGCGAGCGCCGGCCGGACAGCATGTTGACTTCGCCCGTGAACTGACCCGGTTTGTGGACCGCAACGAGCTCCCCGGTCGTGCCCGCCGGCCGCACGATTTCGATCTGCCCGGCCGTGAGCACGAAGAAGGGCACGACCTGAGCGCCGGCTTCGAACAGCACTTCGCCACGCTGGATCGCGCGCACGCGTCCATACGCCGCGATGCGCGCGATCTGCGCGCTCATGAGCGTCGGGAACGTTCGGTCCGTCTGCGAAACAAGGGTCGATCGAACGGGTTCGGCGATATCGGTTTCGGTCATGGCGGGGGTCCATCTTTAATGCGAACGGTCAGCTTACACTACTCGTCAAGGATGACGGTTGCCTAACTCTGCTTTGGAAGAGGGATGAGACGCGACCTGGCCGGTGACTGTCATATTTTGAACCGGGCCAACCGAATCTATTGCGGTCCGATATCTTCTATCGCTAACGCCTTCCGTAGACCAACACTTTCTTGGACTGAGTGGCGAGGTACACGCGGCCGTTGGCGATGGTCGGTGGGACAAATTTCGCGAACCAATAATTCCTTTCGCCGTCGCGCGGGTCAGTTTGATTGTTCCACAACTCGGCAAGCGTGATCGGGTCGAAGGCGCGCAGCATTCCGTAACGCTGCTCGCGGCAGTTGTCGACCGCGCGCGCACACCACGACGGATCGCATTCGTGGAATTCGGTATCGGTGTCGCGCATTCGGCATCGCTGGACCGAAGCGAAGAGAACGCCGCCCTCACGTTTCGACGGGTCGATCGCGAGGGACAACATTCCACCGGGCATGCCGACGGCGATGGGGACACGCCGCAAGTACGGCGGCGCGAAAACCTTGTGCTCCTGCGACGGCAGGCGAGTGGCAATCGTCGGCGTGGCGATCAGACCGCCGCCCCACCATTCATAAGATTTCAGAGAATCTTTCTCCGGCCATACATATAGAAACGCTCGGCCTTCGAGGAACGCGCCGAACACCGGTGTTCCGTGGACGTGCGGCCACGATATCCAGTCGTCCATCGATACTCCGCTGGCGGGTCCGTCCGGATACTTCGGACACTCAGCGAGCGCGTCACCGGAGCAAAACAGGGAGTTCTTTTGAGATTTACAGTATTGGTTTTCGCCGACCTGGATCTTTTGCACGACGCGGTCGCGCCCCGGATCGTCCTGCATTCCCGGGTCGCCCGCCGTCTTCGCTTTGCAAAAGACATCCGCGAGATGGAACTCGGTGAGATTGTCGAATTTACCGAGATTGTTTCGATCGAGCACGTAGAGCATTCCTTCTTTTCCGACCATCGCCAGGTAGCGCGTGTTCGGAACGAGCACGACGCCCGCGGACCCGAAATCGAGATCGATCTTGTCTTGCCATATTTTTCGGTACGGCGTGAACCAATCGGCCGCCGCCATCGCGACGATCAGACGATGTCGCGGCGAGTTCGTCTCCGTTCGCTGCACCTGCAATCGAATGACGCTGCTCGAGAGATTTTTCCCCGCCGCATCGGGGATACGGGGGCTCTTTCGTGCGTTACCGGTCGAGAAGAAAATATTCCCCTTGCCATCGGACGCCAAGCCCGTCGACGCCTGCCAGATGCCGCCGCCGTCGACCGGATCGTCGGAAGGTTCCTGCGGCACCGGGCCGACGGGATTTTCCGTCGTGCGATAGCGGCCGGCGAACGCCAGCGTCCCGACGTCGAACGCATAGATCCAGCCCTGGTACGACTTGTCGAAGCCGGGCGCGAACGACTCGCAGCGCGCGGAATAGCCGACATACACAACGCCTTGCTCGATCAACAGACTCGTGCGGTTGCGATGCAGATTGTTCCAAATCGGGTTGTCGGTGACGCGGCGGTTCAAATCGGCACCATCCGGTCCTTTGGCGAAGTGACCCGTGCGTATATCCAACGCCGCAATCCACTGCGTGCCGCCGCGAGCGCCTTCCGCTTGTCGATAGCTGACCACCATCCGGTTGTGCACGGGAACGATCGCCGGCGTCGCTTCGATGCCGATCGTCACGAATTGATGTTGAGAGTGATCGTCTTGCTCCGTGCTGGCCGTTTGCGCCAGACAGCTTTGGCGCTCGGGATTCGGATTGGTCTCGTTCCACGGATCGTCGACCCGAAACGGCGCCGCCAACTGATGTTCCCACAGCTTCGCGAACGGCGGATTGGCATCGAAGGCGTACACCCAATTCGTCGCCGTCGCGATGAAAATCGCGGCGCGCCGGCCGTTCGGGAACTGAACCGATTCCATGAATAAAGGCTGAGCCTGCACTGCGCCGTCGACGTCGTATTTGTGCACCAGCCCGAAGCGCCCGTTGGAAACCGATGCTTGGTTCAACCCGCGTTGGAACGTCGTACCGGTGCGCAGATTGTTGTTGCGCTGCGTGATGACGTCGGTGGGTCCCGCCGGGTTAGCGGGCAGCGCATTCGAAGCCGGCGGGCGCACCGGAAGAACGAAGTCGCTGCCCGGCAACTTGATCGCGCCTTGGCGATCCTCGTCGGCAACGGCGGCAGCGCTCACGCAGAGAACGGCGAGAACGACGTAATGTCGAATGCGTCCGACGAACTGCAACGTTGTCATTCCCGCGAAAGCGGGAATCCAGGAGAAGGTCCTACGTACCTGGATGCCCGCTTTCGCGGGCATGACGGATCTCATATGGGAGTCATGCAACAAAGGTCGTTTCGAGCGACCATTGCTAACGCCTGATATTGACGCCGATGAGCTTCGGCCGACTGGAAATGCATCCTTGCTCGGCGATAACCACGACAATTTTTGCGCGCTCGACGAACGCCGTGAGCGCCGCCGCGTAGTACGTGTTGTAGCCCGGTTGCTTGCTGTCGGTGACGTAGCCGTCCGCCGTCGGACATCCTGCGGGATTCTTGATCGGTTCATGTGTCACGATGCCGAACTGCTCCGAGTCCCACCCGGTGCGGATTTCCTTGATCGTCGTGAGCACCTGCGTCGGTTCGGAAAAAGCGGCTATGGGAAGAGCTGCCAGCAGCACACCGACATAAAGAAATCGCATAAAGTTCTCCCCCGAGATTAGAAACCAAACTGCGGTCGCGCCCGCGACTGCGCTTTGTTGATTAGACCGAATCGGAAGTTAGCGTCTCTTGCTCTAATTACGGCTCGCAGCAATCCGATTTGATTGAGCCGACACTTGGAAGATGCGCCTTACTATACGCCGAAGAGCCGAAGTCGCGCTATCGGAGTCAGCGCTATCGCGGGGAGCGCGCGGTGAGGGCAGCGCCTTGTTGCAGCGCTCGCAAGTGAGTCTGAGTTCAAGCATGGTGGAGTTACACCACTTCCCACGGCTTTACCGCGTGACCCGTAAGCTCGCGACTGCCGTGCAGCACCGTCACGATATATACGTGCTCGGATTTGATCCGGTAGATGATGCGGTAGTTCTGAAAGATCAGTTCGCGCACATCTTCCCGATCCGCTTCCGGCACTTTTCGTCCGAGTTGAGGATGGTCAGTGAGCGTCTCGACGGTTCTTAGAATCTTTTCAATGAACCGTCGTGCGTAATGCGGCGAGTCGTGCGCGATGTAGGCTTTAAGTTCTCGGATGTCGGCGCGGGCGCGTGCCGACCATTCAACGACCATCGCCCAGCAGCTCGCGTTTCACTTGTTCATGTGACGTCGTGCGACCGGCCTCGATATCGGCCAACCCTTCCTCGATCTTTTGCTTCACGTATAGCTCATACATGATGTCGTCCCACGACGCCTGTTCCGGCAGTTGCTCGATCAATTGTTTAGCGGCTTGCTTCGGTGTCGCCATAGAATTACCTCGCCAATAATGCGAAGACTGTTTCGCTAGATTCTAGCGCAAAACGAGCGAGCGCACGCGAATCACGCCTACGCCTTCACGACGCCCGCGCCGCCGACGACTACGAAACCAACGGCAACCGTCTCTTCGAGGGCTAAATACGTAAGGTGGTGGGAAATTCACGTGGGCGCAAAGTGAAACGTATTGCGCCCGATGGTAAATCGCGAAACATCGCATCTACGCCCAATCTACCGCGCGCGCTTCAGCGCCGGCCGCTCGAAGCAGCGTTTCGCCCACGCCGCGACGCGCGGGTACTTCTCGACGTTCACACCCAACCTGATGCCGATGCTCGCCACGCCCGCGACCGCAACGTCGACGAGCGAGAAGTCGCCGAGCAGATAGTCGCGCCCTTGCAGACGCGCTTCGAGCGCGCCCAATTGTCGATTGACCTGCGACAAGCTGTACTCGGCGTGCGCTTTGCTGCGGTCCTCCGGGCTGTACGACATCGGCGTGTCGAGACCGTGGTACAGGTACTGCATCATGTGCGGCGACAGATCGGCCATCGCCCACACCGTCCAGCAGAGCGCATCGGCGCGCGCTTGGCTACCGGGCCCCGGCCAGAGCTTCTTCTCGACGCCATACTTGAAGCCAAGGTGCAGCAATATCGCGCCCGATTCGAAAAACGTCTGATCGCCATCGACCAGCGCCGGCACCTTCCCCTGCGGATTTATCGCCAGGTACTTCGGCGCCAGATGCTCTTCCTTCTTCGGATCGAGCTCGACGTACTCATAAGGAACCCCGAGCTCCTCGATCGCCCAGGACACGCGCGTGCCGGAACTTCGGGGCCAGGAATAGAGTTGGATGGGCATAGGTGCCTCCTTGGGTTTCGTGCCGGAATGCGACAACAAATCGGTCAGACATGCTCTTTTACCTGACTTACAGGCTCTCAATCAAATAAATCTATGCCTCGTCGTCTTCTAGCGCATGCAACTGTGGAGCCTGCCCGGGTGTGCGGTTCGGACAACGTATGTCATATGAATCTGTCGTATCACGAAAGTCGCCGCACACCATCTACTAAACTCTAAAGTCACGACTAAGAGTGACATTTCAGTTCACGTAGGGCGATAGCGAAGCGTATTGCGCCGCATGGCAATCGCGAAATATTTTACTTATGTCCGACTATCGACGTACCTGGTATCTAGGCGGCGCTTATTCTTCGCCGTCACTATATCGCAACGAGGTATCTATCCGCTCGATTGGGGGCGAAGCGCCGCGCCTGACGAGCTTCGTTATGCGAACTAACATTCGGCGCAATACGCTTCGCTATTGCACCCTACGTGTGCTGAAGCGCCACCCCAAATTAGGAGTAATAAATGGGCCTATTTAACGGGATCAAAAGTAACTATAAGAAAAGCGAAGCCGCCGTAGTGGTTCAAAATTTGCTTCAGCACTACGAGCTTTTTGATCTGGACCCTGCGTCGATGGCAAACAAACTTGTGGCGGCAATCTGGAAAGAAAAACCAGATGTCTTCAGCGGCAAGTTCGGCCAGCGGCCACACAAACTAACGGTTGCCGCGGCTGCCCTAGCGAATGGGATTTATCTGTTCGCAAAAAGCGACCTCAATAGAAACGTTCTTGCACTTTCTTTCGGCGCTATTCTTTCTGATGTCGAAAAAAATGGGCGCCTCTATCCATTGAACAGCCTTGACCATCAGTTGCTGAAAGCAGTTGCGTCAATTTTTGCAGAGACAGCAAGCGAGGATCCGGATGTTGAGACTCGAACGTCTGTCGACCAAGTGCTGTTTGTTGGTCAAGTCTTGAGACTTCGCCAAGCGGCGAGCCTTCCGGAGCAGTCGCTTCCCATGGAAAACCTTGTGGGATTTTACGCCGTCAATCTTGCTGACTTGGTGTTTCGCATCGCCAAGAACTCAGACGAATCGGAACACGTCTCAACGCCAACAGAGAAGGCGGCCACGGCGGTTATATGTACGCAGGTAGTACACATGGGCTGGCGAATGGCCGGTCTTAAGGAGGACAAAGAACTCAAGTCAACATTAATGCAGAACGCACTTACCCGTACCTTGCATGCAGACCTCAACAATCCCAGCCCGCAATCAATGGCTGAAATGGCGTTGGCTGTTACCACGTACAACATGTTAGCAACGGAGTATCTACCTGTGTTGGAGAAGATTGACATGCTCGCAAGGTCCTACTTGGCAGACCAGCGCCGTACTGACCTTGTCGAGCTTCATAGCGTCTGGCTTCAAATCGTTTCACTGCTTCAAGGTAAAAAAGTGTAAACCGGGAACGAACCCTTAGCG
>JBGPCS010000170.1:0-6195 GCA_041481875.1 Sulfurifustaceae bacterium | reverse complement strand
TTCGGTCTTCGACTCGAACGGTAACGCCGCCGACCGCGAGGTGAAGGATTGTTCCATCGAAGACGTAGCGTGCTTCGCGACGGATGCCGTCGAGGTCGTAACGCGCGCGCCCATCGCGAGAATCGAGGAGCGCGACGGCGTGCGCATGGCGCGCCAGCGAAACGTCATAGCTTCGGTCGCCCAACGCCGTAACATTCACGCGGGTGTGCGCGTCGCCGTCGTCGAGCAGCAACGGCACCGGCGCCGGTCCGGTGCTGCGCCAATCCGCCAGCAGCGGTGGGACGTCGGGCGGCGGATGCCGATATAGCAGGACCGCGGCGAGCGCCAGAACGCCGCTCGGCGGCGGCGTGCGTTTAAGGCGCTCCGCGGGAAAATGCGTTTCGATGAAAGCGGTGGTGGCGCTGCCGTCGGCAAACCGTTCGTGCGCAAGACAGTCGATGAGGAACGTGCGATTGGTCGGAACGCCGAGCACGGTGCATTCTTCGAGCGCGCGAATCAGTCGCCGGCGCGCTTCATCGCGAGTGGCGCCGAAGGTAACGATCTTGGCGATCATCGAATCGTAGTAGGGCGTGATGTCGAGACCGGAACGCAGACCGTGATCGACACGGATGCCGTCACCGGCCGGCGGTTCCCACGCGATCACGCGGCCGGTTTGCGGGAGGAACTGTTGCGACGGATCTTCGGCACAAAGCCGCGCTTCGATCGCGTGGCCGCGCAAACTCACCGCGCGCTGATCCAGCGGCAGTGGAGCACCGGCGGCGATCTTGATCTGCCACTCGACGAGATCCTCTCCCGTCACCTGCTCGGTGACGGGATGTTCCACTTGCAGGCGCGTGTTCATCTCTAAAAAATAAAACGCGCCGTCCTCACCGAGCAGAAACTCAACCGTACCCGCGCCTTCGTAGCCGGCGGCCCGCGCCGCCGCGACCGCGGCGTCGCCCATGCGCACGCGCAGCTCGGGCGTTACCGCGGGTGAGGGTGCTTCCTCGATTACTTTTTGATGGCGGCGCTGTATCGAGCAGTCACGCTCGCCGAGATGAATGATGTGGCCGTGAGCGTCGGCGAAGATTTGGATTTCGACATGGCGCGGCCGCGCGAGCGCGCGCTCCAGAATCAATTCGTCCGAACCGAATGCGTTGCGCGCTTCCGAACGCGCGGAGCGCAACGCCTCGGGCAGCCGGGTCGGATCGCTTACGAGACGCATCCCGCGACCGCCGCCGCCTGCCGCGGCCTTGACCATAATTGGAAAGCCGATCGCCTTCGCTTCCCGCAGCAGCGTGGCGTCGTCCTGCTTATCGCCTCCGTAGCCCGGCACGCACGGGACCCCCGTTTTCAGCATGAGTCGCTTCGCGGCGGCTTTGTTTCCCATCAGCTCGATTGCCTCCGGCGACGGGCCGATGAAAACGATTTCGCTTTCGCGGCACGCGCGCGCGAACGCGGCATTCTCCGAAAGAAATCCGTAACCGGGATGCACGGCGTCGGCGCGCGCCGTGCGCGCGGCGGCGAGCAGCCGCTCGATCGATAAATAAGACGCGCTCGGCGCGGACTCGCCGAGATACACCGCCTCGTCCGCCGCTTGCGCGTGCGGCGCGTCGCGATCGGCGTCGGAGTACACCGCCACCGTGCGGTAGCCGAGGCGGCGGGCGCTGCGGATCACACGCACCGCGATCTCGCCGCGGTTGGCGATCAGAATTTTTTGGAACGCACGATCGCGACTCATCGGCGCGCGGCTCAGTCCTGCTGCCACGACGGGCGGCGTTTTTCGAGGAAGGCGTTCACGCCCTCGCGGCCTTCCGGTCCGCGCAGCGCGTCGGCGAACGCCTGCGCCGCCTGGTCCAAGACGGATTCCAGCGGCTGCTCGGTGCTCGCGAGGAGTATCGCCTTGGTGGCGGCATTGGCGCCGGGCGCGCACTTGCCGATCTGGTCGAGCGTTTCTTGCACTCGCTGCTCCAAGATCGTGTCGTCGTCGCAGACGAAATGTACGAGACCAAGGCGGCCCGCCTCGCGACCGTCGAAGCGCACACCGGTCAGCGCCAACCGGCGCGCCTCGGTGAGCCCGATGCGCTGCACCAGGAACGGCGCGATCTGCGCCGGGATGACGCCGAGGCCGGTCTCGGACACCGCGAAGCGGGTATCGGCGCGACAGATGGCGACGTCGCTCGCGCACACGAGACCGAAGCCGCCGCCGTAGACGCTGCCTTCGATGACCGCGACGACCGTTTGCCCGAGCGCGTTCAGGCGCGTCATGAGCTCGCCGAAGCGTCGGTTGTTGATCGCGATGCGGTCGCGCTCGCCGCCAGCGGGCGCCGGTGCGCTGAACGCCGCGCGAAAGCCTTTGATGTCGCCGCCGCTGCAGAACGTGCCGCCGGCGCCGCGCAGCACCACGCTTCGGACGGTTCGATTGTCGTTGATTGCCTCAATAACGGTCAGCAGCTCGCGCACCATCTCCTCGGTCAACGCGTTGCGCGCGTCGGGACGGTTGAGCGTTACGTGCAAATGCGGTCCCTTTTGCTGGATGTCGAGTGTAGCGCATGGTGGCAACGGGTTAGATTGCATACGAGGATGACGCTTCCCCCACCCTAACCCTCCCCCGCAAGCGGGGGAGGGACTGGGAGGGGGCGTTCGTTGTGTGTTGTCGATTCGTGGCCAATACCGTGATCTCCGATAGCAAAGGGTCGTGAAGAAATTTTCAGGACGACGCCGCGCCGGATGCTACGAACGCCCGGGCAAGGTACCCATGTACTTCGCGATGATGCCGAGCATTATTTCGTCGGCGCCGCCGCCGATGGACAGCAAGCGACTGTCCCGGTACATGCGCGTGATCGGCGTTTCGTTCATGAAGCCCATGCCGCCGTAGAATTGCAGGCAACTGTCCGAGACTTCGCGCACCAAGCGCCCGGCTTTGAGCTTCGCCATCGACGCGAGCGGCGTGACGTCGTGGCCCTGCAAAAGGTCCTCGACTGCGCGGTAAACCAGCGAGCGCAATGCCTCGACTTCGGTCTTCAATTCACCGAGGCGAAAGTGGATAACCTGGTTGTCCAACAGCGGCTTCCCGAAGACTTTACGCTGACGCGTGTATTCGACGACGTTTTCGATCGCCTTGTCCATCGAGCGCAGCACGCCGACCGCGCCCCACAGCCGTTCCTCCTGGAATTGCTGCATCTGATAAATGAAACCTTTGCCTTCCTCGCCGATGCGATAGCGCTGCGGCACGCGCACGTCGTCGAAGAAAATTTGCGCGGTGTCCGACGAGCGCATGCCGAGCTTGTCGAGCTTGCGCGCGATGGTGACACCCTTGCTTTTCATCGGTACGCAGATGAGCGACTTGTTCTTATGCACCGGCCCTTCGCCGGTGTTGGCGAGCATGCACATCCAATCGGCTTGCGCGCCGTTGGTGATCCACATCTTGCCGCCGTTGATGACGTAGTCGCCGCCGTCTTTGCGCGCGTTCGTCTTGATCGAAGCGACGTCCGAGCCCGCGCCGGGTTCGGAGACGCCGATGCAGGCGACGTACACGCCCGCGATCGACGGCCGCAGAAATTCCTCGCGCAACTCATCGGACCCGAAAGTCGCGAGCGCCGGCGTCGCCATGTCGGTCTGTACGCCGACCGCCATCGGCACCGAGCCGCCGTTCGCTTCGCCGAGCGCCTCGGCGAACGCGAGCGTGTAGCTCCAATCGAGCGCAAGGCCGCCGTATTTCTCGGCGCGGGTAATGCCGAGCCACCCTTGCTTGGCCATCTTCGGGAACAGCTCGTGCGCCGGAAACATACCGGCCTGCTCCCACTCGTCCATGTGCGGATTGATTTCGTCGGCGACGAACTTCTTTACCGATTCGTAGAGAGACTTGTGTTCCGGGGTGTACAACATGGCGACTCCTCTCGTAGACGCGCCGCCGCGGGCAGAACGAACGCTCGTCTCACGGCAGATGAAAAAACGATACGCCGGCACCCGGCGGGTGTCGCGCGGATCGATCACGAGTGTACGTCAAGGTCGCTCGGACAGGCCACCGAGTCGCGATTCGAATCTGCAGTTTACCTTCGGGGTACATATTCCTTCGGTAATTGACCCCTTGTTCGAGCTTGACGCTCGCGACTTCCGGGGCGTAGCGTCCCCCTGATTTTTGAAGACTACGGAAACCCATGATCCGATCGCTTAAGGTCCTCTGCTTCGCCCTTGCGGCGTTTCCGACTTACGCGGCAGACGATGCGTCGATGCGCGCCGCATTCCACTTCGCCTTCCCGGTTTACGAGATGGCGCGCACGCGCGCTCAAGCGTTGGGCACCCGCGATGGACCTGGACCACAGGTTGCGAACAATCTCGCGCATCGCACCGCGCTCGCCGATCACAACTCGCGCCGAGTGACGGCGCCGAACAACGACACGCTCTATTCCGCCGCCTGGCTCGACCTGGCCGGCGGCCCGGTTGCGCTCGACATGCCGGCACTGCCGAACCGCTATCACAGCGTCGCGATGATGGATCTATACACCGACAACTTTGCCATCCTCGGCACGCGTGCCAGCGGTGGCAAGGGCGGACGCGTCCTGGTCGTCGGCCCAGCGTGGAACGGGACGGCGCCGGCCGACGCAACTCTGGTTCGCGCGCCAACCAACGACGTCTGGCTCCTCATCCGTACGCTGGTCGATGGGCCGGATGATTTAGCCGCTGCGCGAGTCGCGCAGGCAGGATTCAAGCTCGACGCGATGGGTAATCACGGTCGTCCGTTGCGTCACGCCGCGCCGGTTGCCCCCGATGCAGCGACTTTCATCGACGTCGTTAACGAGATGCTTGCGCGTGGTCCAATCCCGCCGGCGCACGCCGCGCGCCTCGAAAGCTTCGCCGCGCTCGGCATTCGGCCCGGCGCGCGCTTCGATGAGTTGTCGGCGGCGAGTCAAGCGGCATGGCGCGACAATCTGCCGCGCTTCATCGCTGGGCTGCGCGACGACGTCACGGCCACGGGCGCGCCGCGAACGGGCTGGTTGTATCCGAAGCCCGGACTCGGCAACTTCGGCACCGACGATCTGTTTCGCGCTCGAGTCGCCCTAGGCGGCCTGGCCGCGCTACCGCCCGAAGAGGCGATGTACCTCGGCGCGAATCAGGACGCGACCGGCCGGCCGCTCGATGGTAGCAAGCGCTATCGCCTGCGCGTTCCCGCGGGCGGCCTGCCCGTGCACGAGCGCGGTTTTTGGTCTCTGAGCATGTACGAGGTCATGCCCGACGGGCGACGGTTTTTCATTTCTAATCCAATCGGGCGATACAGTATCGGCAACCGCACACCGGGACTGAAACCCAATGCGGACGGAAGCCTCGATGTCCTGATTCAACACGCTCCGCCCGCTGCGACGGCGAACTGGTTGCCCGCGCCGAGTGGCCCGTTCCGTCTTGTGATGCGCGCTTACTTGCCTAAGCCGCTGTTGGTGGATCAGCGCTGGACGCTACCCGCGGTCGAAACGCTCGATTAGGGAACCTCCGATTTTATTACCCCTCTCCCGGGGGGAGAGGGAATTAAATCAGAGCTTCCCTAACGCGCCGCACTTCCCTGTGCGGCCCTAGCAGGCTGTTTTTCAACAGCCTGCTAGAAGCGCGCGACGCCGAAGGTGTTGGGATTGAGCGGACGCATGTCCGCCTCGCGGCAAATCGAAAGACTATAGGCAAGCACGCGGCGCGTGTCGCGCGGGTCGATGATACCGTCGTCCCACAATCGCGCGGTTGCATAGAGCGCGGTTGACTCGGCGTCGAACTGATCGATGATGCCGCGCTCCATCGTCTCGAGCGCCGCGCGGTCGATCGATTGTCCGGTGCGCCGTTGCTTTTCCTCGGTGACCATGGAGAGCACGCGCGCCGCCTGCTCACCGCCCATCACAGCGATCCGATTGTTCGGCCACGCGAACGCAAAGCGCGGCTCGAACGCGCGCCCGCACATGCCGTAGTTTCCGGCGCCGAAGCTCGCGCCGATGTGCAGCGTGATTTGCGGCACGGTTGCATTGGCGACGGCTTGGATCATCTTCGAGCCGTGTTTGACGATGCCGCCTTGCTCCGCTTCCGTGCCGACGATGTAGCCCGTGGTGTTTTGCAGATAGATGATCGGTGTGCCCGACTGGCACATGAGCTGGATGAACTGCGCCGCCTTCGTCGCGCCTTGTGGATCGATCGGTCCGTTGTTGCCGATGAAGGCGCAGGGCATCCCAAGGATCGCCG
>JBGPCS010000169.1:0-6202 GCA_041481875.1 Sulfurifustaceae bacterium | reverse complement strand
GTGTGCCGCTGGCTGAGTGTGCGACCGCGAACGGCTTCGTGCTGCACAAAGGGAGCGGGCGCAAGCTCGGTTACGGCGAGCTGGCCGCGGACGCAGCCAACCTCGAGCCGCCGAGCCAACCGCGCCTCAAAGAACGCAAAGATTACAAACTAATCGGCAAGTCGACGCCACGGCTCGATACCGCGGCAAAGGTTGATGGCACGGCGCGGTTTGGAATCGATGTGAGGCTGCCCGGCATGCGCTACGCCGCGGTGGCGCAGTGCCCGGTGTTCGGCGGAACGCTCAAGGCGTTCGACGATGCGAAGATCAAGGAGATGCCGGGTGTGCAGGGCGTCGTCGCCATTCCGAACGGAGTCGCCGTCGTCGCGGACACCTATTGGAACGCAAAGAGGGCGCTCGCGGAGCTTCCCGTCATATGGAACGAAGGGCCGAACGTCGCGCTCGATTCGAATGCAATCTACGCGCAGTACACCCGCGATCTGGAGCAAGGGAGCGCGACGAAGTACCGCGCGGAAGGCGACGCGGCGGGCGAGATCGGCAAGGCGGCGAAGATCGTCGAGGCGCAGTATCAGGTGCCGTTCCTGGCACACGCCACCATGGAGCCGATGAATTGCACGGCCGTCGTGCGCGACGGCGCCTGCGAAGTATGGGCGCCGAATCAATCGCCGTCGTTGGTGCGGTGGATGGCGAGCCGCGCCTCCGGCATCGATTCGGACAAAGTGACGGTGCATACGACCTATCTCGGCGGCGGCTTCGGCCGGCGCGCGGAGAATGACTTCGTCGTGCAAGCGGTCACGATCGCGAAGGCGATGCCGGGCAGGGCGGTGCAGGTCATCTGGTCGCGTGAAGAAGATGTGCAACACGATACCTATCGGCCCGCGGTGATTTCCAAATTTCGCGCGGGAGTCGACGGCGCCGGGAAACCTGTCGCCCTATGGAATCGCATTGTCGGCCCGTCGGTGACGCGTGGCTTCATGGATCGTCTGTTACCCTACGGTGGAATGGATTTTCCACCGGATAAGGCGAACGCCGACGGTGCCGCCGACATGCCGTACGAGTTTCCTAACTTGCGCGTCGAGCATGTACTCTCGAAGACGCCGGTACCGGTTGGTTTCTGGCGCAGTGTCGGCCATTCGTATAACGCGTTCTTCGTCGAAAGTTTCATCGATGAAGTCGCCGCCGCCGCAGGTAAGGATCCGTATGAATTCCGCCGCGGCCTGCTGGCACGGCATCCGCGCTTTCTCAAAGTGCTCGAAACCGCCGCGACAAAGTCGGGATGGGGACAACCACTGAAACCTGGAACGGGCCGTGGTATTGCGCTGCACCAGTCGTTCCGATCGATCGTCGCGCAGGTGGCTGAAGTATCGGTCTCCGACGCGGGCGACATCAAGGTTCGTCGCGTCGTCTGCGCGATCGACTGCGGCATGGCGATCAACCCCGACATCGTGGCGGCGCAAATGGAAGGCGGCATCACGTTCGGTCTCTCGGCGGCGCTCCACGGCGAGATCACGATTAGCAAGGGCCGCGTCGAGCAGAGCAACTTTCACAACTACAACGTGGTGCGGCTCGCGCAGGCGCCGAAAGTCGAAGTGCATATCGTCGAAAGCGACGCGCCGCTCGGCGGCGTCGGCGAGCCCGGCACACCCCCGATCGCACCGGCGGTTGCGAACGCCGTGTTCGCGGCGACTGGGAAGCGGATTAGAAAATTGCCGATTCGAGCCGAGGACTTGAAGTCGGCCTAACGTCTCCCAAATCTTACGAGATCGCATCAGCGAACATACCCACCCTCTCCAAATCATTAAGGCCCGCATCAGCGGACTTACTCCCCCTCTCCCTCCGGGAGAGGGCAAGGGGTGAGGGAGACGAAGTCCGGGAGAGGGATGGGGTGAGGGACGAAGCTGATTTCGCTTCGCGGGAGAGGGGCGAGGGTGCGCCGTAATCCGGCGCGTCATACTTCCCGGATTACGCTGCCGCTTCATCCGGGCTACATGTGGGTAGCGATGACGGCGATCGCTTGCGAACGCCGCCTGCCCCTTCGATACTTCGCCCATGAAATTCGAGCTGCTTGCCACCGACGGCGCCGCGCGCCGCGGCCGCATGACTTTCAAGCGTGGCGTCGTCGAGACGCCGGCGTTCATGCCGGTGGGAACCTATGGAACCGTAAAGGCGCTCACGCCCGAGGAGCTGCGCGACGTCGGCGCAGAAATTATTCTCGGCAACACGTTCCATTTGATGCTGCGCCCCGGAGTGGACGTCATCCGCGCGCATGGCGGGTTGCACGGGTTCATGCATTGGGACGGGCCGATTCTCACCGACTCGGGCGGGTTTCAAGTCTTTAGCCTTGGCGCGTTACGGAAGGTCGCGGAAGAGGGCGTGTGGTTTCAGTCGCCGGTGAACGGCGACCGCGTGTTCCTCGGCCCGGAGGAGGCGATCGCTGTCCAGCACGCGCTCGGTGCCGACATACTTATGATATTCGACGAGTGCACGCCGTACCCGGCGACCGAAGAGCAGGCGCGCGCGTCGATGGAGCTCTCGCTGCGCTGGGCCGAGCGCTCGCGCCGTGCGCACGCTGACGCGCCGGGCGCGCTCTTCGGGATCGTGCAGGGCGGGATGTATCAGCCGCTGCGCGAAGCCTCATTAACCGGTCTCGAGCAGATTGGGTTCGGTGGTTATGCCATCGGCGGTCTGTCGGTCGGGGAGCCGAAGGAGATGATGCGTCAGATCGTGGAACACCTCGCGCCCCGCTTACCGGCCGATCGGCCGCGCTATCTGATGGGCGTCGGCACGCCGGAAGATCTGGTCGACGCGGTGTCTCGCGGCATGGACATGTTCGACTGCGTGCTGCCGACCCGAAACGCCCGCAACGGCTGGCTATACACGAGCGAAGGTGACGTGAAGATCCGCAACAGCCGATACACGAGCGATACGGGTCCGGTCGATCCTTCCTGTGGGTGCTACACCTGCCGCCACTACTCGCGCGCGTACTTGCGACATCTGCACCAGGCGAACGAGATTCTGGGGGCTCGGCTGGCTACATTGCACAATCTTCACTATTACCAGGCACTCATGCGCGGCCTCCAGGCCGCCATCGCGGAGAAAAGGCTGGATGATTTCGCGCAGAAGTTTTATCGTATGCGCCGCCAAAACGCCCCCGAGTGAATGGATCGCGCGAAGCGCCTCGGCTCGCCCCCTTCTCCCTCCGGGAGAAGGGATGGGGATGAGGGGCGGCGTGTATTTTGGTTCTCCAATCCTAAGGAAACTTTATGAATTGGTTGATTAGTGAGGCTTGGGCCCAGGAGTCCGCCCTTCCGGGTGGTCAATACGGCACCTTAATAATGCTCGTCGGCATGTTCGCCGTTTTTTGGTTCTTGCTCATCCGCCCGCAACAGAAGCGCGCCAAAGAACACAAGGCCATGATCGAGGCGATCGCCAAGGGCGATGAAGTCGTCGTCGCCGGTGGCGTGCTCGGTCGTGTCACGCAGCTTGGGCCGACGTACATTTCCGTCGAGATCGCGGACAAGGTCGAGATCAAGGTGCAGCGGCCGGCGATCCAAGCCGTGTTGCCGAAAGGCACGCTCAAGAGCGCCAGCGACTAAATCCAACCGAGGCGGACCGCACCGCCCCTGGACCCATGAATCGATATCCCACCTGGAAATATCTACTGGTCGTGGCAGCCGTCGTGCTCGGGCTGATCTACGCGTTGCCGAACGTCTTCGGTGAAGATCCGGCGGTACAGATTTCCGCGACCCGCACGACAAAAGTGGATACCGGGACGCTGGTGCGCGTCGAGGACGTTCTCAAACGCAATAACTTGCCTTACAACGGGACGATACTGGACGAGACCGGCGCGAAGGTTCGTTTTGCGGATACCGAGACGCAGTTGCGCGCGCGCGACCTCGTGCAGAAGGAACTCGGCGACGATTATACCGTAGCGCTCAACCTGCTGCCGGCGACGCCGGTGCTGTTGCGCGCGCTGCGCGCCGAGCCCATGCATCTCGGTCTCGATTTGCGCGGCGGTGTGCACTTTCTCATGCAGGTCGACTCACGCGCGGTATTGAAGAAGGCCGGCGAAGCCGCCGCCGACGATTTGCGGCGCGTGCTGCGCGAGGCCAAGGTGCGTTACCTCGCGGTGAACCGGCTGGAGAGCGGCACGATCGAGGTGATCTTTCGCGAGGCCGGTGAACGCGACAAGGCGCGCGACGTTATCCGCAAGGAATTGCGCGATTTGCAAATCGAGGACGTCCAACGCGGCAGCGACTACGTCGTGACCGCGCGCTTGAGCGACGCCGCGCTCCTCGAGAAGCGCCGCTACGCCATCGAGCAGAACATGACGGCGCTGCGCAATCGCGTAAACGAGCTCGGTGTCGCCGAGCCTGTCATACAGCAGCAAGGGCAAGATCGTATCGTCGTGCAGCTGCCCGGCGTGCAGGATACCGCCGAAGCGAAACGCATCCTCGGTCGCACCGCCACGCTCGAAATCATGCTGGTCGATGAGGAGAACGCGCTGACGGCCGCCAGCGGCCAAGTGCCGATCGGGGACAAGCTGTACAAGTACCGCGATGGCCGGCCGATTTTGCTCAAGAATCGCGTGATCTACTCCGGCGACAACATCATCGACGCCAAAGGGAGCTTCGACGGCCAGACGAGCCAGCCGATCGTGTCGATCACGCTCGACTCGAGGGGCGCGGCGATCAATCAGCGCATAACCGGCGAGAACGTCGGCAAGCGCATGGCGGTCCTCTACATCGAGATCAAGTCCGAGCGCAAGCTCGATGCCAACGGCCGCCCGGTGCTGGATGAAAACGGGCGCGAAGTGCGCGTGCCCAAGCGCGTGGAAGAAGTCATTACCGCGCCGGTGATCCGCAGCCAGCTCGGCAAGCGGTTTCAGATCGAGGGACTCGACAGTCCGAAGGAAGCGAACGAGATCGCGTTGCTGCTGCGCGCCGGCGCGCTGGCGGCGCCGGTCGAGATCGTGGAGGAGCGCACCGTCGGTCCGAGTCTAGGTGCGGACAACATCCAGCGCGGTTTTCACTCGACGTGGATCGGGTTTGCCGCCATCTCGGTGTTCATGATCGGCTACTATCTGACGTTCGGATTTATTTCCGTGCTGGCGCTCGGCGTGAACGTCGTGCTGTTGATCGCGCTGCTCTCGATTTTGCAAGCGACGTTGTCGTTGCCGGGCATGGCGGGTATCGCGTTGACGGTCGGCATGGCGATCGACGCAAACGTGCTCATCAACGAGCGTATTCGCGAAGAGCTGCGCAACGGCAACACGCCGCAGGCGAGCATTTATGCGGGCTACGAACGTGCGTTCGGCACCATTCTCGACACCAACATCACGACGTTAATCGCCGGTGTCGCGCT
Organism: Sulfurifustaceae bacterium; assembly: GCA_041481875.1. GTDB lineage: Bacteria > Pseudomonadota > Gammaproteobacteria > Acidiferrobacterales > Sulfurifustaceae > JACQFZ01. Next base: position 838 of record JBGPCS010000169.1, on the reverse strand, counting down.
GCTCGCTTTCGGTACCGGGTCGGTGCGCGGGTTCGCGGTGGTGTTATGCCTCGGCATTCTCACCTCGATGTTCAGCGCCGTCATGGTGTCGCGCGCGCTCGTCAACTTGTATTACGGCAGCCGTCGCAAGCTCGAGCGCATCGCGATCGGCAACACGGCGTGGCGATAGCGCGGACATAAAGATCGTTGAAACCACAGATGCACACGGATGAACACAGATAGGAACAAGCGAGTGGAGTTCTCACCATCTGTGTTTATCTGCGTGCATCTGTGGTTTCAAAATTCTTATAGTTAAAGAACGTCTATGGAATTTTTCAAAATCCGTAAAGACATTCCGTTCATGCGGCACGCGTTGGTGTTCAACGTGATCTCGTTGATTACGTTCCTCCTCGCGGTCGCTTTTCTGGCGACACGCGGTCTCAATTTGGGAGTGGATTTTACCGGCGGAACCGTGATGGAAGTGAGCTATACGCAGCCGGCCGATATCACCGGAATTCGAGACGCACTCGCCAAGCTCGGCTTCCAGGACGTCGCGGTGCAGAACTTCGGTACGTCGCGCGACGTGATGATTCGCCTGCCGGTGCGCGAGGACGTCGGTGGTGCCAAGCTTTCCGAGACCGTGATGACCTCGTTGCGCCAGGCCGATTCGAGCGTGCAACTGCGCCGCGTGGAATTTGTCGGGCCGCAGGTTGGCAAGGAACTGTTCGAGAACGGCGCGCTTGCGCTGTTGTTCGTCTCGATCGGGATCGTGTGTTACCTGTGGTTCCGTTTCGAGTGGAAGTTCGGCATCGCCGCGATCATCGCGAACCTGCATGACGTGGTCATCATTCTCGGCTGT
>JBGPCS010000168.1:0-6265 GCA_041481875.1 Sulfurifustaceae bacterium | reverse complement strand
TATGCGGCCCACGACGGGCTAACAAGCGGAGTAATCCAGCCGTTCGTGGTGAGCCCTTCGACGTTGCTCAGGACAGGTCTGCCGAACGACGCGTGTCAGTGCCGAAGGTGGTTCGTCCTTCGACAGGCTCAGGACGAACGGAAATTTTCTCGTCTCGATCGATTAACAAATTCGGAATAGTTCCTTAATAAACCACTACCGACCGTATCGATTCACCGTTGCGCATGAGATCGAAACCATCGTTGATGCGCTCGAGCGGTAGCACGTGCGTGATCAGATCGTCGATATTGATCTTCTTCTCCATGTACCAGTCGACGATCCTCGGTACATCGGTGCGTCCGCGGGCGCCGCCGAAGGCGGTGCCCTTCCAGACGCGGCCGGTGACGAGCTGGAACGGGCGCGTTTTGATTTCCTGGCCGCTCGGCGCAACGCCGATGATGACCGCCACGCCCCACCCGCGATGGCAACATTCGAGCGCCTGGCGCATGAGATCGACGTTGCCGACGCACTCGAAGCTGTAGTCGGCGCCGCCGTCGGTGAGCGAAACGAGGTATGCCACGAGATCGCCGCCGACTTCTTTCGGATTCACGAAGTGGGTCATGCCGAATTTTTCGGCGAGTGGTTTCCGGCGCGGATTGATGTCGACGCCGACGATCTTGTTCGCGCCCGCCATCCGCGCGCCTTGAATCACGTTGAGGCCAATGCCGCCCAGACCGAACACGACGACGTTCGCGCCGGGTTCAACCTTGGCGGTGTTGATGACCGCGCCGATCCCGGTGGTGACACCGCAGCCGATGTAGCAAACTTTATCGAACGGCGCGTCCTCCCGGATCTTCGCGACTGCGATCTCCGGCAGCACCGTGTAGTTCGAGAACGTCGAACAGCCCATGTAGTGAAACAGCGGCTTGCCGTCGAGCGAGAAGCGACTCGTGCCATCCGGCATCACGCCTTTGCCTTGCGTCGCGCGGATCGCCGCACACAGATTGGTCTTCCTCGACAAGCACGATTTGCACTGCCGGCACTCCGGCGCGTAGAGCGGAATGACGTGGTCGCCCTGCTTCACAGTCGTGACACCGGATCCAACATCCACGACCACGCCCGCGCCTTCATGGCCGAGGATCGAGGGGAAGAGACCCTCGGCGTCGGCACCGGAGCGAGTGAACTCGTCGGTGTGGCAGATGCCGGTTGCCCTTAGCTCTATCAACACTTCACCGGCTTTGGGGCCGTCGAGGTCGACCGTTAGGATTTCGAGCGGCTTGTTGGCGGCGATGGCGACAGCGGCTTGGGTTTTCATGGGTCGCAATCCTTTTCCTAGCGTTGTGCACCGCAGCGAGCGCGGCACAGTTTGGCGTTTCTGAGAAGCTGAAGAACGACTATAAAGCACTCACTAGAACCCACCTCTGAATTGCAGCTGATGTAGTTCGGATGTAGCCGCATGAGTCGGATTCGCATTGTGGCTATAATCGAGCGACACCGATACGGGGGGAGAGCAATGACCGGACGTCAAGGGCTAGCTGTGACTTGGTTGTTGGTACTTGGTTTGTTGACGGCGTGCGCGAGCACCTATCAGGTTCCTGCCGGTGCGCCGAGCGCGAGCATCAGATTTTCCACCGGCGGAAAGACGAGCTACTCCGCTTACACGTTCAAAGACGCGCGCACGTGTAATTTCTTGGAACGGCAAACCCTCGCCGGCGGCATGTTCACCAACAATGCTTCTGACGTAACCGCCACTATCGAAGCAGGATCGCTCCAAACCATTATGTTCTCGGTGCAGGTCGGCCAGCCTACGCTGACCCGCGGATCGACCGAGTGTGACGTGGTGTTTTCGTTCGTGCCCGAGGTAGGCACGCGATATGCCGCGACGTTCTCGTACGCTCCGTACGATACGAAGGGCTGCCAGATCCAATTCGTGAGCGAGGATCCTACTACGGGCACGACGACGCCGGTTAAGTCGGCGATTGCGCGAAGCTGGCCGCGGACCAACGAGATCGGACCGAGGCGTTGCCGCGACGAGATGAGTTCTGCCGGCGAAAAATAAATCTCGCCGCGCCGTATCGACTCCGTATCGCTATCGCGAATTGCGCGGCGTCGGGTCGACGGTACCGTCGGGCCTCACGTTGTACAGCTCGGTCCGGTTGACCATGTACGGATACGGCTCGTAAGTCATGCACTTGCCGTAGGTTGCGTTTCTTGCGCACAACTCCTCGCCCCGCGCGTTGACACCGTAGGCAAGACATTCAGCGTTGAAAAATATTCCTTTCGGAAAAGATTCCTTGCGTCGCAGGCGGCTCCCGTGATTTCGTGCGGCGAGACATAGGAGAAACACTGGCCCTCCGTGCGCGAAACTTGAACGCATTTCCCTCCGTCCTTGCGCGTGCACGCGCCCGACCACGATCCTTCCAATTTCCGGCACGAAGCGAGATCCTTCGGCGGATATTGCCCGACGTACGCTTTCCGTTCTTGGTCGAAGGCGGCGCGGCTTTTGCCCCGCTTCAAGAAGGCGGGATTTTTCATCGCGCCCGAGGAATCAAGCTCGAACAAACCAACCGTTCTTTCCTCATCGACGACCGCTCGGCAAGTTCCGTAGTCGGCGTACTGCGCGCAACTGAACTTGCCGGGAGCGGTTTCATAACGTTGGCACTTGGGGCGGAAATTTCGGTTCGGCGCGTTGCAACTCTGTGACGACTGAATGTCCGGGATCACGTAGTCACTGCATAGACCCTTGCTCTGCGAGGCTTGCGCGCATTTTTGCCCGTCGCGCTGCGCGCACTCGGCATACCAAGCGCCCTCCAGTTTCGTGCAGGAATCGAAATTTCGCGGCGGATAATTCGTTGCCGCCAGTTGCTTGTATTCTTTCATCTGCTCTTGAAACGCGACGTACGGATTCACCTTCGGCCGCGCTTGCTCCTTGGCCTCCGCGCGCCGGACGCACACCTGCTGCGTGCTGGTCTCGCTATGGCGCGCCGCGCAGAAGCCTGTGTTCGAGTAACGATCGCATACGTCACGAATCACCACCTGACTCTGATACTCGAGACATTCTCCCGTCGCGCATCCGTGGAGTCCGCTGGAAACCCGCTATTACCATCCCCGTTGCGCCGACGATTTTCAATAATCGCTGCATGGCAATCTCCCCATTTGGTATGGATCGGCGCCTCCGATCTCTCGAAGCAGCATGAGTATAAGCACAAAAGGTTCGCGGGCAAATTTCGCGATCAGCAGCGTCGTCCATTTTTCAATTACTCAATCCCGAAGAGGACTACTGCCAAACTCGCGTACGCCAGTTCATTTCGTCCCTATTTCTTTAATCTTTTATCGAATATCGCGCGACCGCTTCTTCGTTCCAGTCCACGCCGCTGCCGGGTCGGTCGGCGATGATGGCGTGGCCGCTCTCGATGCGCATCGGCTCCGCGAGCACCGCGTCGGCCCAATCGACGTACTCGAGCCAATGGCAAGTCGGCGTCGCCGCTAAAAGATGCGCGCTCACCTCGGGGAAGAGGTGGCTCGACATCTCCAGGCCGACGCCCTGCGCGAGCGCTGCCGCGCGCATCCAGCCGGTGACGCCGCCGATGCGTTGCGCGTCGGGCATGACGTAGTCGCCGGCGCCCGCGGCGATTGCCTGCGCCATTTGCTCCGGCCCCATGAAGTTCTCGCCGATCTGGATCGGCGTCGCGATCTCGCGCGCGATGCGCGCGCAGCCGGCGAAATCGTCGGCGCGGATCGGTTCCTCGATCCAGTCGACGCCGCCTTCGGCGTCGATCATGCGCCCGCGCTTGAGCGCCTCGGCAACCGTGAGCGCCTGATTGAAGTCGACCATCAGGCGCACGCCGGGGCCGATCGCTTTGCGCACGGCCTTCAACACCTCGAGATCCTCGCGCGCATCCGGCCGGCCGAGACGCAGCTTCACCGCGCTGAAGCCTTCTTCCACCAGCTCGACCGCTTCCTTTTCCACTGCCGCGCGCGGCTGGATGCCGAGCCCCTTGGAGTTGTACGCCGGGATCGGGCGAGGCGTCGCGCCGAGCAGGCGCACGAGCGGCTGACCGAGCGCCCGCGCCAGGGCATCCCACGCCGCCATGTCGATGCCGGCCATGGCGAAGAGCACGATGTTATGGACGCCGAGCAGCGCATACCGCTGGCGGAGCTTCTTCTCGATGTCGAACGGCGCCACCGCGTCGCCCTTCACCATCTGCGCCATCGCTTCCACAAGCTTCACGATCGGAGCAAGGTTGTGCTTGCCGATGGCGAAGAGGTAGGACCGTCCGACGACGCCACCGTCGGTCTCGAGGTCGAGCAGCACCAGCGGCGCCACCGTCACCGCGCCCGCGCTCGTGGCGAGCGGACGCTTCATCGGTGCCGCCACCGCGCGCACGCGGATATCGCGAATCTTCAGTTCCTGTAACTTCAAAGAGCCGGGGGCGGCGTTGTTCATAGCGTTTTCCAAATATGTAGGCGAGTGCGCGCAAGGATAAGCGTGCTAACGATCGCTCGGTTTGGCGTCGGCAACTAACCGATACGTTTCCTCGTATATCCGTTCGCGGGGACCGAACGCGACGAGATCGAGCTGTTTGCCGCGCAGGCGGTAGATTGCGCGAAACTTGCCGATCCGAAAACTCCACAAACCGGCGAGTTCGTTTTTGAGCGGCTTTCCGGAGTGTGGGTTAACGAGAATTTGTTGGAGCGCAGCACGTAGTTTGCGTTTGAGTTGCGGGTGCAGGCCGCGGATTAGATCGGCGACGTCCTTCGGAATACGTAGTTTGCTGGCTGGGCGTTTCATCCGCGCGCGGCGCAGCGATAGTGCGCGCGATCGTTACTTAAATAGTTCTTCGAGCGTATATATCTTTGCTTTGCGGCCCTTGAGTGCGGCGAGACCGGCCTTGATTTCCTGCATTAGGGTCTTATCGGCACGCACCGCCTGCGTTTCTTTCCAGCTGTCGTACTCATCAGGACTGACGAGGACTGCGGCGGGGCGGCCGTTCTTGGTAATCACGACCTCCTCGTCGCGACGATCCACATCGTCCACGAGGCTGCTCAACTTGGTCTTGGCTTCGGACAAGGAAAGGGTTTTCACGCGGGCTATCTCAGCGAACCAGAATTCTGGTCATATTACCGTGCACCGAGCGCGATAGCAAAGCTGTCGTACCGCTGGCAAGTCTTTTTAAATGAGCTGCCCGGCGTGCCAAAGTACCAACACAGACACGTGAAGGAGGAACGACGCTGCGCGCCTGCGCAGCGTGCGCTCGGGCGCGCCGGTATCGGTGGGCGGGCTGTTATAATCCGGCCGCCATGACATCCCGAAAAAGTAGTTTGCCGTCGTATTCGCGCTCTTTCTATGCACTACATCCTAAACGTTAACGGTAGCGAGCACTCGGTCGAGGCCGAGCCGGGCACGCCGCTACTTTACATCCTGCGCAACGACCTCCAGTTGAAGGGCGTGCGCGCCGGCTGCGCGGCCGGGCAATGCGGCGCGTGCACGGTGCTCGTCGACGGTCGCGCGGTGCAGTCGTGCGATCTGCCGCTTTCCGCCGCGAGCGGCCGCAAGATCACCACCATCGAGGGACTGGGTACGACCGAGAAGCCACATCCGTTGCAGCACGCGTTCGTGTCGGAGCAGGCGGCGCAGTGCGGCTATTGCATCAACGGCATCCTGATGTCGGCGGCGGCGCTGCTCGCGCGCAACGCCGCGCCGAGTAAGGCCGAGATCGCCGCGGCGCTCGAGCGCCATCTGTGCCGCTGCGGTTCACACACACGCATTCTGCGCGCCATCGCGCGCGCGGCAGCGAAGTGATAGCGCGATGAGCCCCACGCTTCCCGCCAGTCTCGTCGCGAATCCGCGCCTCGATCGTTGGGTCCGCTTCGATGCCGAGGGCACGGTCACCGTATTCAGCGGCAAGGTCGAGATCGGCCAGGGCATCGCGACGGCAATCGCGCAGATCGCTGCCGAGGAATTGGACGTTTCGCTGCAACGACTCACGATCGTGTCGGGCGACACCACGCGGACGCCGAACGAAGGCGTCACCTCGGGCAGTATGTCGATCGAGCAGGGCGGACGCGCGATGCGCGTGGCGTGCGCCGAGGTGCGGCATTTGTTTGTCGAGGCGGCCGCCGCGCGACTCGAAGTCCGCACGGAGGATCTCGTTGTGCGCGACGGCGAAATCTTCGTCCCCGGCACCGACGTGCGCACTAGCTACTGGGAACTCGCGGCGGAGGTAAGCCTCGCGCGCGAGGCGAGCGGTTCGATCGCGGTGAAGCCCGCGCAAGCGCGCACGGT
>JBGPCS010000167.1:0-6269 GCA_041481875.1 Sulfurifustaceae bacterium | reverse complement strand
GCGCGACGCCGCGCGCGAGCGCTAAGGCAATTTGATTTTTCCTCCGCCCGGTAGTCCACCCGGGCCGATCGGGCCGCCGCCCGGCTGGGGAATTACGATCGATGAACTTGCCTGGCGCCGCAATTCCTGCAACTCCTGCATCGCGCGCTCGATGGCCAGCTTGGTCGCGGGTCCGAACTTGGTTATCGCTTCGGTAAGCGACTGCGCGGGAATTTCGAAGCTAAGCGGCAGCGTGCCCATCGGCGTGATGATCTGCGCTTCGCCGACATAGGCGACTTGGCGCGCGGTGTCCGTCGAGCCGTCCGATTTTACCGGCGTGAGCCGGCGGATCGTGCCGATCTTGCGGTCGGTGTATACCTCTTCGCGGTAGAGCGCGGCCGCGTCCATCTGCGGTTCGGTGGTCTTGCTTTGCAGTTTCTCAGCCATGGGTGTCGAAATGATGGTCGTGAATCGCGAAGGCTAGCAGGATTGACGGATCGTCGTCATCACTGCGCCGACGGGGCCGCGGCCGCGCCGAATTATACGTACTGCATGTCCGAACGCTCGCGCGCGCCGGCGCCAGAACCGATTCCCGGGCTGACACTCGCGCTTGCGGACGGTAGACTCCGATTCCCTACCTTTGCGCTTGCGGGGGGCGTGATGGAAACCTGGCTCAACGTCGGGCTTGGCCTGGCGTTCCTGGCGCTCGGGCTCGCCAATGTATTGCTCATGTATCGCATCTGGGGCTATCCCTACGACAAGGTGGCGTTGCGCAGCCACGCCCCGCGCGCGCTCGTGCTCACGCACCGGATCACGGGGTATGCGTTTGTCCTGATTTATTTCTATCTGATGAGCCAGATGTTGCCGCGCATCTGGCACTACCAGATCGAGCTGCCGGCGCGCAGCGTGATGCATTTAACGCTCGGTCTCGCGATCGGGATTATTCTCATCGTCAAGATCGCGATTGTGCGCTACTTCAAGTATCTCGAGTCAACGTTGGTTCCCCTCCTCGGGACAGCGCTGCTCATCTGCACGGCGCTGCTGGTGGGCCTGTCGGTGCCGTTCGTGTTCAAGGAGCAGTACCTGAGTCAGCAGGCGTTCGGCACCGTGCTCTCGCAGAGCAACCTCGAGCGATTGAAGGCGCTGCTGCCGCGCGCGGGATTCCCGCCCGATGTCGACGTCAATGAATTGGCCTCGATCGACGGTCTACAAAAAGGCCGGCAGGTGTTGCTTAGCAAGTGCGTGCAGTGCCACGATCTGCGCACGGTGCTGGTACGGCCGAAGACGCCGGAGGCGTGGGTGCAGACGGTGAATCGCATGGCGGATCGTTCCGTCATCGGCAAGCCGATCGACAATCGCGAGCGCTGGTACGTCGCCGCCTACCTCGCGGCGATCTCGCCCGATTTGCGCGAAGCAGTACTGGTGAAGCGCGAGCAGGACCTGAAGGCCGAGGCGTCGATGCAGAGCGTACGCAATCTTCCGAGCGGATTGCGTTTCGACATGGACGCCGCGAAGAAAACATTCGAAGCGAAATGCCAGCAGTGCCACGCGCTGCCTAACCCGCAGCTCGCGTCGACGGAAGAGGTTAGGGCGCTCGTGATGCGTATGGCGGGCAACGGGTTGACGGCGAGCACCGAGGAATTCGCGCGGATCGTGTTCTACCTCAGTCGAAATCTGGGAGCGCCGGCAGCGGCACCGAGCCGCGGTCCGGCACCGGGCGGCGAGCGCCCGAAGTCGTCGCAATACTGAAGCAGGGCGCTCTATCCGCCGGCCGGCAACGCTTGGTAGAACCCGTTCGCTTGGACTACCTCGATCGGTGTATCGAACAGCTTGCTCAGATTCATCGCCGTCAGCATCGCCGACTTTTCTCCGGCGTCGGCGACTCGGCCGTTCTTCAGCAGAATCACGTGCGATATCTCCGGCGGGATTTCGTGTATGTGGTGCGTGACGAGGATCACGGTTTTCCCGCCGCGCATCAGGCCGCGCACGGTGTTGATATATTGAAAGCACGCTTTGAGATCGAGCCCACTGGTCGGTTCGTCCAGTATCAGGGCGGCGGGGTCGTTGACCAGTGCGCGTCCCAACAAGAAGCGCCGCTGCTCGCCGGTCGACATCGACGCGTAGAGTTTTTCCTTTAGGCTGGCGATGCCTAGCACGTGCATGATGCGCGCGGCGCGCTCCTTCTGTTGCGCACTGAATTGTTGGTGTGCCCAGACATCGACGCTCGAATAAAAGCCGGAAAGAATTACGTTCATCCCCGAGGCATGGCCGACATATTCTCTCTGCAGGTCGTGCGATACGATGCCGAGGTGCGAGCGTAGGTCCCAGACGTTCCAACGATCTTGCCCGAACACGCGAAGGACGCTGTCGTCGCGGTACACCGGGTAGATCTCGCGCGCGAGCAGCTTGAGCAACGTGGTCTTGCCGGCGCCGTTCGGTCCGAGGATCGCCGTGTGCTGGCCTTGCGCGATTGCGAGCGAGAGCCCGTCGAATACCGGCGTGTCGCCGCGGTACGCGGTGACGTTCTTGATCTCGAGAATTGTCCGCATTCGTCGTCTGTCGTTTCGAGTCGCGTATAATAATCGTCAATCGATCGGTGAACTAAGAGTAGCCCGAACGCGTCGGTATTGTCGTCGGACGAAGACCAACGCGCGTTTACGCCGGAGAAACGCCATATGCCTGCATCGTCATTTCCCGACTTGTCGCTGCAAAGCTGGCGGCCGACGCGCGACACCGTGCAGGCGTACGCCGAGGTTCTGAGTGCCGTGCGCAAAGCGATGGCGCCGCGCGAAAAGCATTGGTGGAATATCAGCCTGCAGGTCACCGCAGCGGGCCTCACGACCACGCCGATGCCGGCGGGCGAGCGGGTCGTCGGGCTGTTGCTGAGTCTCGTCGATCATCGACTCGACATCGTCACGAACCGCGGTGAGCGCGCGGACATCGAGCTGCGCGGGCAGACGGCGACGGTGTTTTGCGACGCCGTGCTGTCGGCGCTCGATCGCATGGACATCAAGCCAACGATCGACCGCGCGCCGTTCGGTGCGATGGGAGCGGGAAATTACGACAAGACGGCGGTGGCGCGCTTCTGGCAAGTGTTGCCTTCGGTCGACGCGGCGCTGAAGCGCCTGAAGAGCGAGCATCGCGGAGAAAGCGGCGCGGTGCAGTTCTGGCCGCATCACTTCGATGTTGCGCTACTGATGTTCAGCGGCCGGCGCGTTCCCGGCACGGATCCGGCCGACGAGGAGGCGGCGGACGAAAATATGAATTTTGGTTTCTTACCGGGCGATGAAGGTATCGCGCAGCCGTATTTTTATGCGACGGCTTATCCGACACCGAGCGGATTCGCCGGCGCGCGCCTCCCCGAAGGGGCGCATTGGCACACCGAGGGTTGGACCGGCGCGGTGCTGCCGTACGCGGCGTTGCGTTCGCTCGATCGCCCCGCCGACCGCATCCTCGATTTCTTTCGCGCCGCGCGCGATGCCGGGTTCTCGCGCATGAGGTGACGCAAAGCTCGATTTGAAGTTACTTTGCCAGATTGACGACCCTGTGCCCATGCCGCCGGGTCGGTTAACCTCCTGAATCATAACGTCCAGATCCCCGGCGGCCATAACCGGCACCAAACTTGTATGTGTTAGGAGAGAAAGGAAGGATCTCTCCGATGGGCCGTGCGGCGACAATATGCAAGGGCATTTTTGCAGGATGCATTCTACTTGGCGTGACAGCGCCAGGTTTCGCGGCCGACGTCTTCTACTTACCCGACTACCCGTGGAGTCCCGCCCCGTCATACCTCGCGGTCGATTCTAACCGCCTGCTTCCGAAGTTCTCTACGTTCGGCAAGGGAATGGAGTACCGCTATTATTCGTCGACACGCTTCGGCGTTCGAGCGGAGTCGTTCGACTATCAGGACGGGCGCGACCGCGTGAGCGACACGGTGCAATCGCAGTGGCGGATGAAAATGCACTCGACTTCGCTGTTGTTCGATTGGTTCCCGTTCGAAGGCCGTTTCCATGCGAGCACCGGTCTCTACTTCAATCGGGGCGAGCTCAGCGGCTCGGCGCAATATCGCGATGCCGATTTTGGCGGCGCCAGCGTTAGCGCACGGCAATTGAACGATCTCGCTCAAGAAGCGGCGCGACAATTGCGTCAAACCGGCTACCGTGAATACGCGCCGAGACTTGACCAGTTCGCCGCGACCAACACGCAGTCGCTGACGGTCGATGGTCGATCCGTCACGCTGCGCGACCTCGCGCTCGCCTCCGCGCGCGTGCGCCTGCCTCCGTATGCGCCGTACCTTGGCATTGGATGGAGAAACCCCGACGGCAAAAGTGTCGGTTTGGCTTATAGCATCGACATGGGGGTGGTGCACCTCGGCCGTCCGCGCGTCGATTATTCCTTAAGCGGATCTCTGGTCGACGCCGCGCGCTCGTATTACGGACCCGCGTTCGATGAGCGGATCACGCAGGAGCAGCGGCAGGCGGAAGAAGATTTAAGCAAGTATCGCTACTACCCGGTAGTCTCGGTCGGGTTCGCTTACCGATTTTGAAACGGGCGCTACGGCCCCCGCCGTGATGCGCCCTCGTTCGCCAGACCTCGCTATTGCGATGGTGACGAAGGTCTGATCTATTACGTCTCACTCTATCGGAATTTGATCGGGGCTCCGTACATCCGAGTATTGCCGAACGATGGCCGCTAAGGGAAAGACATCGAGTGCGCGACGTCGCAAGTCGCTCGCGCCGCGCAAGCAGAAGGTCGGGCTCGAATCCGCGCAAATGATCTTGTCGGTCGACGCGCCGGACGTGGCAGCGTTGGCCGCGCAAGTCCGCGCCAGCGGCGGCGCTGCGCTCGGCGCGTATCGCGAGCCGCTCTCTGGACGCGCGATCCTATTCGCGGCGCTGCCGCTCGAAGCGGTCGAACCGACGCCGTTTCAGCGCGATCTGTCGCCGACGCATGCGAAGCGCCTCGCGCAGAAGATCGAGGAAGCCGGCGTGTTCCTCGATCCGTTGATCGTCGTGCGCGGCGAGGACGGAAGACTGTGGACACCGAATGGGCGTCATCGGCTGGCCGCCGCCAAGTCGATCGGTCTACGCCAAGTGACGGCGCTCGTTTGCCCGGATGAAAGTCTGGCGTTTCGAATTCTCGCCCTTAATACGGAGAAGGCGCATAACTTGCGCGACAAGAGTCTCGAAGTGATCCGCATGGCGCGCAATCTCGCGAAGCGCCGGCCGAAAGCGAAGGAGAACGAATTTCTCGCCGAGTTCGAGGCGCCCGAGTTGCTTACGCTCGGTATCGTGTACGCGGAGAACGGCCGCTTCGGCGGTGGCGCGTACAGCCCGCTCTTGAAAAAAGTGGACCGCTTTAGCGACCGGACGCTCGCGGCGAGCCTGAGTCGTCGCGAAGACTACGCCGCGCGGATTCAAGAGATCGACACGCGCGTCAAACAAATCGTCGACGGATTGCAAAAGCGCGGCTTCAAATCACCGTATCTGCGCACGTACGTCGTCGCGCGGCTCAACCCGGTTCGCTTTCACAAAGCCAAGAAGGGCGATACCGCACCGCCGATGCCTATCGGCGAAGCGCTGACGCGCATGATCGCGGGCGCCAAGAAGTTCGATCTCGATTCGGTGCGAGGCTCCGATCTCGCGCTGGTCGCCGCGGTTTCGGGCGGCGAGGAGTGAAGTGAGGCGATGGCGGCGTCGTTCGTCTGCTGGAAATGCGGTGCCGAGCTTCGCGGCGTTCCGCTGCCGCTGTCGCGCATGGCCGAGTGCCCGGCGTGCAAGGCGGAGCTGCACGTGTGTCGCCTATGCCAGTTCTTCGACGCGCGCACTACCCGCCAGTGCTCGGAAATCCGTGCCGAGGAAATAATAAAGAAAGACCAGGCGAACTACTGCGATTGGTTCAAGCCGCGGCCGAACGCGTTCGATGCACGAGCACAGGTGAAGGCGACCGCCGCCAAATCCAAGCTGGACGGTTTGTTCGGCGGCGCGGCCGCGCCCGACGTTGCCGACCCCGCGCGCGCGGTGGCCGATCGATTGTTTGGCGGCGACTCGAAAAACAAGAAGTAGTGCGGCGAGACGCCCAAGTAACCTCTGATTGAGTTCGTCATTCCCGCGAAAGCGGGAATCCAGGTTTTGAAAAACATCGGCCGTTAGGCCGATTCTCGATGTCAGTTTGTCAAAGACCGAAATGTACACTTGTTCAGACCTCCCTAGTCGGCGGGTCGCGCTTCCACGGCAGGCACAACTGTGGAATTATCTGTAACTTCCAACGACTGAAAAGGCGACGCTATGGCT
>JBGPCS010000166.1:0-6275 GCA_041481875.1 Sulfurifustaceae bacterium | reverse complement strand
CGTTCGATAAGAACACGCCGTCGGGGCGTAATTGCAGCACGTGCGCCGCCGTCAGGGTCGCCGGCACGACCGTGAGACGGCAACCGCGATCGGCGAGCATGCGCAATATGTTTCGTTTTACACCGTAGTCGAACGCGACAACGTGAAACCTTCCACCGCTGCGCGACGCGAAGCCGTTACTCAACGTCCAGCCGCCTTCTTCCCAACTGTACGGCTCGCGCGTGCTGACGACCTTCGCGAGATCCATGCCCTTGAGCCCCGGAAACGCGCGCGCGGCCGCGAGTGCGGCTTTCTTATTTAGCTTCGCGCCCTGCTCCACCGCGAGCAGACAACCGTTCTGCGCGCCCTTGTCGCGTAACAGACGCGTGAGACGTCGCGTGTCGATGTCGGCGATGCCGACCAAACGGTGGCGTCGCATGAAGTCGGCGAGCGTTTCCGTCGAACGAAAGTTGCTCGCGCGCACCGACAGGTCGCGAATGATCAGGCCTTCCGCGTAGACGCGCGAGGACTCCATGTCTTGCGCGTTAACGCCGGTGTTCCCGATGTGCGGGTACGTGAGAGTGACGATTTGCTTATAGTAAGAAGGGTCGGTGAGTATCTCTTGATACCCCGTCATGGCGGTATTGAACACCACCTCGCCGACGACCTGGCCCGGAACGCCGATCGACTCCCCGTAAAACAGAGAGCCATCTTCCAAGGCCAGCAGTGCAGACGGCATCAGCGAAACGACCTCGCGCGCGGGCGTAGCAACGCGCGGGGCGGACGATCCGCCCCTGCGCTGCGACTAAATCACTGGATTTCCGCTGAGCGTCCATTCTACGGGATGCCGGCTGGCAAGATCAACGAGCGCCGCCGACTTAACGAGCCCGCGCTGACGCCGATCGCCAGCGCTGTTAAGTTGCCTGCGCGTGGTACCCGCTGCGACTACAGATGTCCGCTGAAGACGATACCGAGACCGTTGCTGCCAACCTTCCTGTTGGTAGTCCCCGAGAGCTCGTAGTCCAGGATGGTATAGCGCGCTCCTAGACTAAGTTTATCGTTAATACGCCAATCCGCTTGCAGAATGTACCCGAGACTGTTTTTGAAATTGACGTTGAGACCGCCTACGACGCCGTTACCGCTCAAATCGGGGTTCAGGTGATAGGTCAGACCGCCCCCGATGCGCACCGATGGCATGCGGTAAAACACGAGCGCGTCGATTGGCCAGCGCGACCAGGTTACGCTGCCGTTCGTTGCGGTTATGTCATCGACCTTATACGTGAGCGCGATCTCGGTTTCGATGTCCTTGGCGTCGTTTACAATCGAGACACCGCCGCCAAAGAACAGGCCGTTGTTCGCTTTGATATTCTGGCGATCGCCGTTGGTAAAGATCACGGTAACCAGGGTATCGCCACCGGTATCAAGCCCCGCCTTGTAGTGAAACGTGGTATCGAGTGCCTGAACGGCGGGAACCGCCAGCCCGAAAAACACCGCCGCCGAAGCAAGAGATACTTTTACCACAGTAAAGTTCATGAGGTCCTCCGTCCCATTGTTATGCGGATAATGCAGCCTTGAGTATGCCATCGAGCGGAACGGTTGCCCATCATCTCTTTTGGCTATGGTTAAGCGACGCGCGCCTCATCGCAAACCGAGCACGTCCTGCATATCGTAGAGACCGGGTTCGCTCCTTGCCGCCAGCCAGCGAGCGGCGCGCAGCGCGCCATCCGCGAAGGTGCGGCGCGATTCGGCGCGATGGGTGATCTCGACTCGCTCGCCGGGGCCGGCGAACAGCACGGTATGATCCCCTACAATCTCACCCGCGCGGACGACGGCGAAACCGATGCGGCCCGGTGGACGGGCGCCCTTGCGATCGAGGGACAGCGTCTGCGCATCGAGGGTAAACCCGCGTGCTTGCGCAATGACCTCGCCCATGCGCACCGCCGTACCGGAGGGCGCGTCGACTTTGTGCCGGTGATGCGCCTCGATGATTTCGATGTCGAACTGGGGACCGAGGACGCGCGCGGAGATGTCGAGCAACTTCAGGCAAAGATTCACGCCGACACTCATGTTAGGCGCGCACACGATACCGATCCGGTGCGACGCCTCGGCGACGCGCTCCCGGCCGATGGCGTCGAAACCGGTCGTGCCGATCACCATCTTCTTATGTGTCCTGACGCAATACTCAAGGTGCGCCAAAGCCGGCTCGGGGCGGGTGAAATCGATGAGCACGTCGAAATCCGACGCGCCGAGATCGGTACCGATCGCCACACCCAATGATCCGCTACCGACCAGCATCCCGGCGTCCGCGCCGATGGCGGTCGACCGCTTATCTTCGATGGCGGCGGAAAGTTTCAGGTCCGCCGCGCCCGATGCCGCCTCAATCAGCACACGCCCCATGCGGCCGGCCGCTCCGGCAATGGCAATACGAACCATGAATGGATCCCTCGGGAGTCGGTCGCTTGAATGTTCGATTGTATCGCAGGCGGCGGTCACGCGCCGCGCGGTATAAACTCAGCAAATGGATACCTTCACCACTCTCGCACATCTCTTCGGTGCGGTTCTCGCCGGCGCGCTGATCGGCCTCGAACGCACGTTCAACGGCCGCCCCGCGGGGTTTCGCACGCACGTACTCGTCTGCACCGCCTCGAGCCTGCTCATGCTGCTCAGCACGCATGACGCGGCGGTGCTTTCGGGTGTGCCGATCGACGCCGTGCGCATCGACCCGGCGCGCATGGCCCAGGGCATCATGACCGGCATCGGCTTTCTCGGCGCCGGCGTCATCATGAAGGACGGGCTCTCGGTGCGCGGGCTGACCACCGCGGCATCCATTTGGATAACCGCGGCGATCGGCGTCATCATCGGCGCCGGGTTTTATCTCGCAGGGTCGGTCGCAACGCTTGTCACGCTGATGACGCTTTCGCTTTTTCGATGGCTGGAGCGCATCGCCCCGACGATCGTCTACGCTCGATTACTGGTTCGCTTCGCGCGCGACAACTCGCTGCGCGAAGCGGCGCTGCGCGTCGTCATTGAACAGCAAAACGTGCGGGCGCTACAGGTGGCGTATCGGCTCACGGAGGGAGGGAAATACATCGAGTACGAAATGACGGTGCAGAGCCGCCATGCGATAGACTTCCGCCGGCTCGCGGAAACGCTCACTACAATTCCGCAGGTGCTTGACTATTCGCTCACGCCTGCCGGGGAGAAGTGACAAAGCGAACCGTCGAGGTCGACGGTTCGCTTTGTCATCCCCGCTTTCGCGCGCGGAAGCGGGGATCCAGGTAATTCAAGACGCCGTAAAAAATCCTTTCAATCGCTGCACCCACGACGACTCGCGCGGACTGTGGCGTTCGGCGCCGTTCTTGAGCAACTCATCGAAGCTACGCAGCAGCTCCTTCTGCTCGCCGGTTAAATTCACCGGCGTCTCGATGCTTACGCGGCAGTAAAGGTCACCGACCCGAGCGCTGCGCACGTTGCGCACGCCCTTGCCACGAAGCCGAAAGATCTTCTCGCTTTGCGTACCCGCGGGAATCTTGATGGTGCTCGGACCATCGAGCGTCGGCGCGTCAAGCTCACCGCCGAGGGCGGCGGCGGCAAAGCTAACCGGCATCTCGCAGTGGAGATCGTCGTGATCGCGTTTGAAAATCGGATGCGGCTTGAGTCGTACTTCGACGAAGAGATCACCCGCCGGCGCCGCGCGCGCGCCCGCCTCGCCCTCGCCGGCGAGCCGGATCATATCGCCCTCGTCGACGCCGGCAGGCACTTTGACCGCCAGCGTCTTGTCGCGCTCGGTTCGCCCCTGCCCACGGCAGGTCGCGCAGGGATCGGTGATGCGGCTCCCTGCGCCGCGGCAGTTCGGACACGTCTGCTGAATCGAAAAGAACCCCTGCTGCATCCGGACTTGACCATGACCGCCGCAGGTCGAGCACACGGACGGCTTCGTGCCCGGCTTCGCGCCCGAGCCCTTACACGTCTCGCACGCCTCGAGCGTCGGTACGCGGATGCGCACCTCGGTGCCGCGCACGGCGTCCTCGAGTCCCAGTTCGAGACTGTAGCGCTGGTCGGCGCCGCGGTGGTCGCGGCCGCCGCGCCGCCCGCCCGCGCCAAAGATGTCGCCGAACACGTCGCCGAAAATATCCGCGAAGCTCGACGCACCCGCGCCGTAGAACCCGCCGGCCCCCGCACCCGCCGCCGACGGGTCGACGCCGGCGTGTCCGAATTGATCGTACGCCGCGCGCTTCTGCGGGTCGGCGAGTATTTCGTAGGCTTCCTTCGTTTCCTTGAAACGCAGCTCCGCCGTTTTGTCGTTCGGATTGCGATCGGGATGGCATTTCATCGCGAGGCGCCGGAACGCTTTCGTAATATCCGCCTCGGAAGCGTTGCGCGCGACGCCGAGCGTCTCGTAGTAGTCCGCCTTACCCATGCCTGAATCGCCTTAATACTTGCCGGGCGTCCAATCCTCCGCGCTCATCTGTGTGCATCTGTGGTTCCGATATTCTTACGAATTGAGGAGGCGCCGACTAATTATGATGTCAACCGCAGAGGCGCGGAGGACGCAGAGGGAACGAAGGAAATCGATAAAATCCTCGGCGTCCTCCGCGGTGAAAATCAATATTTCAGATCTTCCTTTAGATATACAAAGGGCACAGTGGAACACCACTGTGCCTCTGACGCGCCTCTCCGCGGTGTGTGCCATCACCAGCCACACGATCGCGCATGCCCCGCCGAACCTTACTTCTTGCCCTTCCCCTCCTTGACCTCTTCGAACTCGGCATCGACGACGTTATCCTGCTCGGCGTTCTGATTCGCGCCGCTCGCTTCGGCGCCGCTTGCGCCACTCGGCGCCGCACCGGCGTTCGCTTCCTGCGTCGCTTTGTACATCTGCTCGGCGAGCTTGTGCGACGCTTCCATCAATACCTGCGTCTTCTTTTCGATGTCGTCCTTGTCATCGGTACGCGTCGCCGCCTCGAGTTCCTTGATCGCGGCTTCGATCCGTTCCTTGTCGGCGGCGGACAATTTGTCGCCGGCGTCCTTCATCGTGCGGCGGACATTGTGCACCATCGCATCCGCCTGGTTGCGCACGTCCGCGAGCTCGCGCGCCTTGCGATCTTCCTCGGCGTGCGCTTCCGCATCCTTCACCATGCGTTGGATTTCCGCTTCGGTTAGGCCGGTACCCGCCTTGATCTCGATCTTATTCTCCTTGCCGGTCGCCTTATCCTTCGCCGAGACATGCAAGATGCCGTTCGCGTCGATGTCGAACGTGACTTCGATCTGCGGCATGCCACGCGGTGCCGACGGAAGACCGGTGAGATCGAAGCGGCCGAGCGATTTATTCCCCGCGGCCATCTCCCGTTCGCCTTGCAGCGTGTGCACGGTCACCGCCGTTTGATTGTCGTCCGCGGTCGAGAACACTTGCGTGGCTTTCGTCGGAATGGTCGTGTTCTTCGGAATCAGCTTCGTCATCACGCCGCCGAGCGTTTCGATGCCGAGCGAAAGCGGCGTCACGTCGAGGAGCAGCACGTCCTTCACGTCGCCGCCGAGCACGCCGCCCTGGATGGCGGCGCCGATCGCGACCGCTTCATCGGGGTTCACGTCCTTGCGCGGCTCTTTGCCGAAGAAATCGCGCACCGCCTGCTGCACCTTCGGCATGCGCGTCTGGCCGCCCACGAGAATGACGTCGTCGATGTCCGCCGCCTTCTGGCCCGCGTCCTTCAACGCGACCTTGCACGGCTCGATCGTCTTCCTGATTAAATCATCGACCAGCGATTCGAGCTTCGCGCGCGTGAGCTTGATGTTCAGATGCTTCGGCCCGCTTGCGTCCGCGGTAATGTAGGGCAGATTGACTTCGGTTTGCTGCGTGGACGACAACTCGATCTTCGCCTTCTCCGCCGCATCCTTCAGACGCTGCAGCGCGAGCGGGTCCTTATTTAGATCGATGCCTTGATCCTTTTTGAATTCCTCCGAGAGGTAATCGATGATGCGCTTGTCGAAGTCCTCGCCGCCCAAAAACGTGTCGCCGTTGGTGGAGAGCACTTCGAACTGATGCTCGCCGTCGACTTCGGCGATCTCGATGATGGAAATGTCGAACGTGCCGCCGCCCAGATCGTACACCGCGATCTTGGAATCGCCGGGCTTCTTGTCCATTCCGAACGCGAGCGCCGCCGCCGTCGGCTCGTTGATGATGCGCTTAACATCGAGACCGGCGATACGGCCGGCGTCTTTTGTCGCCTGGCGTTGCGAGTCGTTGAAGTACGCCGGCACCGTGATGACCGCCTCTTTGACTTCGTGCCCGAGATAAT
>JBGPCS010000165.1:0-6285 GCA_041481875.1 Sulfurifustaceae bacterium | reverse complement strand
GGTCATTCGGTCCTTTTTGGTAAAACGGATCGCTGAACACCTGCATCGCGGAGTGCCAAGTCTTGAGCGGGCTCGGCAGCTCCGTCGTCGTCGCCACCGCTGCCCACAGCAATGTAAAGAGCGTCATACCCAACACCGGCGGCAGTATCTGGCGCTGCAGCGCCGGCAACCACGCCGGTACCCTTGCCGCGCGAGCGGAGTCGGTTTCGTTTTCCGCGTGCGGCGTCGCGGCAAAAACGACCGCGCGCCGTTTTTCCTGCTTGATCGATACGACGCTCATATCGTCTCCTTCACCCGTCGCCGCCTCATACACGGACCTTGAAGTTCGCGGCGTACCGCTGCGGGTCGACTCCGTCCCAGACCACGCCATCGATGAGCTTCGAGGTGCGCATCGGGCTCGCCGGCAACGGGACCTTCGCCGCCGCGGCTGCTTGCTTGTAGATCTCGATGTGATTCACCTGTTTGGCAACCGTCTGGTAGTCGACATCCTCTTTGAGCAGGCCCCAACGTTTGTGCTGCGTCAAGAACCACATGCCGTCCGACAAGTACGGGAAGTTGACCTTGCCGTCGTTGTAGAACTTCATGTAGTTGTCGTCTTTCCATTTCTTGCCGATGCCATTGTCGTACTCGCCCTGCATGCGCCCTTCGATGACGTTTGCGTCGGTATTGACGTAGGACTTTTGCGCGATGATCTCCGACACCTTCGTCCGATTCGCCATCGTGTCGATGTACTTCGACGCTTCGAGGATCGCCGCCGTCATGGCGCGCGCCGTGTTCGGATTTTGTTTGACGAACTCGGCGCGCGTGCCGAGCGTCTTTTCCGGATGATCTTTCCAGATATCCTGCGTCGTAATCGCGGTGAAACCGATATTGTCGAAGATTGCACGCGCGCCCCACGGTTCCCCGACGCAGTATCCGTCCATGTTGCCGACGCGCATGTTCGCCACCATCTGCGGCGGCGGCACCGTGATCGTTTTCACGTCGTTGAACGGATGGATGCCATGCGCCGCGAGCCAGTAGTACGTCCACATCGCGTGCGTGCCCGTCGGAAAAGTGTGAGCGAATGTGTACTCGCGCTTCTCGGTATCGATCAACTTCTTCAAGCTCGCGCCGTCCGTGACGCCTTTCTCCTTGAGCTTGCCCGAAAGCGTAATGGCCTGGCCGTTGTGGTTCAGGTTCATCAGCACCGCCATATCGTTCTTCGGTCCGCCGATGCCGAGGTGCACGCCGTAGATCAGGCCGTACAGCACGTGCGAGGCATCGAGCTCGCCGTTCACGAGCTTGTCGCGCACCGCGGCCCAGCTCGCCTCCTTCGACGGCGTGATCTTGATGCCGTATTTCTTGTCGAAGCCCAGTTCGGAAGCAACGACGACACTCGCGCAATCAGTCAACGGAATGAAGCCGATCTTGACTTCCGACTTTTCCGGCGCGTCCGATCCCGCCGCCCACACGGCCGCACGCATACCGGGCGCAAGACCCGCGATTCCGCCGGCACCGACGGCGGCCGCTTGCAGAAACTTGCGGCGCGTAAATCCATGGCGCCGATCACCATTGTGGTTGTCGCTCATCATTCGCCACTCCTCGTTTCGTTGACCCAAAATAAAAGCGCCCGTTGTTTCGAGTCGCTGCTCGAACCAATGGACGCCAGTTGTCCGATTGCGGACCGCCGTTGGCCCGCTGAGATGTCTATGCCCGCCGCGGCGGGCCGCCGATTAACGCTGCGCTAACGCTTCCTCCGCCGTAATGATGCTCTCCGCCACCTCGATCATGCGCCGGCCGCGATTCATCGCCATCTTCCGCAACACTCCGTATGCCGCGTCTTCCGGCAAGTCGCGCCGGCGCATCAGTATTCCTTTCGCCCGTTCGATCGCGCGGCGTTCGTTCAACTTCGAGACCGCCTCGTCGCGCTCGCTGCGCAATGTCTGAAATTCGAGGAAACGCGCCACTGCCGCTTCCAGCACCGGCACCACGCGATTCGCGCGCAAACCGTCGACGACATACGAGCTGACCCCGGCTTTGATCGCGATGCGAATATCCTCTTCGCTGCTGCGCTCGGCAAAAACCACGACGGGCTGCGGTTGTCGCTCGCACACGCGCCGCACGCCCCGCAACAGCTCGCGCGTCGGCGCTTCGACTTCGATCACCAACGCCTCGGGCCGTAGACGTTGCGCCGCGGTCGGCAGATCATCGTCCGGCGCAATAGCACTCGCCACTTTGTGTCCGGCCTCGACAAGGGGGTGCTCGACCATCGGCAGTCGCTCGCGCCGACCGATCAGGAGTATTCGTAACGGAAATCTCGCGCTCTTCATTCACGTTCCCACGTAGCAACCGCCGTGCCAGCGAGTCGCGTGTTGTCCCGGCACTGCAAAAAACGCACTTTGCCGCCGCCGTCACAAACCCGTGCGAATGCCGACGTAAGAATCGTGCACTCCTCGCGTGAAGAACGGAGCGCATCTGTGCGCGCTTGGTGCAAGAAGGGAACGGTCAAACACGGCGAAACATAGAAACGCCAACAACCGCTTCCGCGGCGCCTAGCGGGAGACGACGACCGCGATGAGCGCCATCAACAGCAGTAGCGAGACCCCCTGCCAAAAACGCAGTGGGTTGCGCTCGTACAGCGAGCGGCGGCGCGTCGGCGGCGCGGCCGGCCCGCGCGCGAGATTGTGCTCAAGGTCGAACGCGAGCTCGAGCGTGTCGCCGTGACGTTCCTCCGGATTCACCGCGACCGCGCGACCGAGACAGACGTCGAGCCACGCGGGCAGATCGGGGCGATGGCGCGCGAGCGGTGTGCACTTGCCGAAGCGCGGATGCGAGAACGGCTCGATCTCGCCATAGGGATACTGACCGCCGCTGAATAACCGGTAGAGCGTGACCCCGAGCGCATAAACTTCCGAACGGTCGTCACCGCCGGCGCCTTGTAGTAATTCCGGCGCCATGTAACTCGGGGTTCCGGGAATCTCCTCATCGAAACTTTCCTGCGTTCCGGGCAAACGCGCCACGCCGAGATCGAGCAGCTTCAATCCCGCGCCCGCTTCCGCGTGCAGCAGGACATTCTCGGGCTTGATGTCGCGATGAATGATTCGCCGCCGGTTGAGCGCGTGGATCGCACGCCCGAGCTTCACTCCGATGTCGACTCCCTGCGCCAGCGTCACCGGCGGCGCGCGGCGCAGCCGCGCTTCCAGCGTTTCGCCGCGATAGTACGGCATCACGGTGTAGAGTCGCGTCTGCCGCCCGGCGGCGGGCGCCAGCAGCTCGACGACGTAAGGGTTCTGCACTTGCTGCGCGATCCACGCCTCGCGCACGAAAGCGCGGCGCACCGCCGCATCGGCGCGCACGCGCGGATGCGGAAACTTCAGAATCACCTCGCGCACATCGAGCGTGTCTTCGGCGTGAAACAAGCGGCTGTAACGCCCCTCGGCCACGAGCGCTACCAGGCGAAATCCATCCACCACGTCGCCGATTTTCGGCAGATCGAGTACCGGCAGCGCCGACGCCTCGAGCTCGATATCGCCGCGCTCCGCCGCGGGCACCGCGAGGACGTCGATCACCACCGCGGTAGCGTTGTCGTGGCCGTCGGCGATGAGCGCCTGGGCGACGACGCGGCGCGCGTCCTCTTCCGGCGCGCCGCGCGCCGCCAGAATCGCCGCGAGATCGGCGTCACGCAGTGCCCCATGCACGCCGTCGCTGCAGAGCAAGAACCGGTCATGCGCGCGCAGATCGTGGCGTCCGTAATCGACGCGCAGGCCTTCTTCCAAACCGACGGCGCGGTAAAGCACGTGCCGCAGATCGGGCTGAGCGTGCACGTGATCTTGGGTGAGACACTGAAGATGATTGTCGCGTAGCCGATAAACTCGCGAGTCGCCGACATGAACGACGTGCGCGCCGCGTCCGCGCAAAATGATCGCGCTGAATGTCGTCGCCATCCCGCGCAGCCGCGAATCCTGTCGTCCCTGGGCATGGATCCAGCGGTTCACCGCCGTCAGCGCCTGCGCGGCCGCGCGGTCGGGGCCAAGCGTTTCCGGCAGCCCGAAATAGCCGTCGATGAAGCCGCGCACGGCAATTTCCGCCGCCAGTCGCCCGCCAGGCCCCCCGCCCATTCCGTCGGCGATCGCGACCGTGAGCTCGCGCGCGGCGCGCGCGGCATCGCCTTCGCGCGCGGCGCAGTAATCTTCGGTCGCCGCGCGCTTACCCGCCTCGCTGGCAAAACCGACCTGGGCTTGAAGTGGATTCATACCGGCTCACGCGCGCACACCGGCGCGCGCGCAAAGTCTACGCGCGGCTCGCGTCAAGCTGAATCATCGATCGACATCCGCGCGCTTCGCGCGCGGATGTCGATCAAATACGCGCACCGGATACGGCCCCCCACGTCGTGCGCCAGCGTGCCTTTACCAGAGCCAAACCGGCCAGGCCAACGAGCGCGAGACCCGCGAAGATCATGAAACCCAGCGTAAAACCGCCGGTCAATCCTCGCGACCATCCCAACGCCTTGGCGAGGAAGAAGCCACCGACGCCGCCGGCGGCGCCGACGAGGCCCGTGATCACGCCGATCTCCTGGCGAAACCGCAGCGGTACAAGTTGGAAGACCGCGCCGTTGCCCATTCCGAGCGCGATGGCGCCGACAAAGAAAACGAGCACCGCGCTCAACGCGATCGTGGGTAATTGCGCCAGCGACCAACCGCCGACCTTGGCCGCGGCCGCCACACCGGCGGCCGGCGCCGGACCGGGCGGCAGCCACGCCATCGTCACGTAAGCCGCCGCGACGACCACGAAGAGTATCTGCAGTGAACGCAACCCACCGACACGATCGGCGATCTGCCCGCCGACCGGACGAAACATCGAGCCACCGAAGACGACGAGCGCGGCCATGAGGCCGGCGGTGACGCCCGACGCCGAGTACCACGTAGTGAAATACAGCGGCAGCGCGCTGCCCAAACCGACGAACCCGCCGAACGTGATCGAGTAGAAGAACATGAACCACCACGTATCGACGTCGCGCAATACCGAAACGTAGTTCGTCAGCGTCACGGGTGCACGCCGATCCGGAGCATCCTTCACTGTCAGCGTATACACACCGAATACGACAATCAGCGGAACGAGCAGAACGCCGAAGACACTCTGCCAGCCGTAGTGCTCGGCGATCCACGGAACGAACAGCGAGTCGAGCACGACACCCATGTTGCCGGCGCCGGCGATACCCATCACCGTTCCTTGAAACTTCGGCGGATACCAGCGCGACGCTTGCGGGAGCGCAACCGCGAAGCTCGCGCCGGCCACGCCGAGCACCAGACCGAGCGACTCCAGTTCGAGCTTCGAATGCAAGCCGAACAGCCAAACGTACCCGATGCCGAGAATCACGATCGCTTGGCCGATTTGGCCGGCGCGCTTCGGGCCGATGTGATCCGCCAGCATCCCGAGCGGAATCCGCATCGCGGCGCCGCAGAGTATCGGCACCGCGACGATGCTAAATTTCTCCTCGAGCGAGAGCCCGAGATCCTGGCTCAAGTACGCCATCAATGGGCCGAGCACGACCCACGCCATAAAACTTACGTCGAAATACAAAAACGCCGACAGCAGCGTCGGCCAATGTCCGGCACGCCGAAATTCTTTCCAGTCCACGGAAACCTCATCGCAATGAAGAGTTAGTTGTCCGCCTACATCGCAAACAGCGTGCCAAACATTCGAAGTGCGTAACAACTTGTCGCTGCTGCCTTTGTCACGTTGAGGAGAAATAGCGAACCCGAGTTTTGCACCAATGTAGCGGACGATGGAATCGTCCAGCCTCGCAATAGTGCAATTTGCCCGTCGACGTTCGATGGTGCGACGCCGCTTGACGTAGCTATCCCGCGGCGCTGGCTATCGCCGAAGTGCCAGAAAGAATCTCCGGCCTCGCTATGTCCATGCGCTCGAAGGCGGTCATGAAATGAAACCGTACAGTCAGCGGATCGGACGTGACAGGTAGCAGCAACGCGAGCGCGGCAACGGTACCCGGCGCGGGCGCGAAGCTCAGAAATTCGCCGCGCTCACCGGGCGCCGCCGACTGGAACTGGATACGCCGCGCGTGCACGTCGAACACGAGCTGGCGAAACGGCGTGGCGAGACCGGTGCCGAGCGCTTTACTGCACGCCTCTTTCAGCGTCCACAGCCGATAAAACGTATCGGCCTGCGTGGCCGGCGGTTGACTCGCAAGCGTGGCGCGCTCGCGCGCGTCGAACACCGCGCGCGCGAGCCGCTGCACGTCGCGCGGACGAATGAGCTCGACGTCGACGCCCACTTCGCCGGTCGCGC
>JBGPCS010000164.1:0-6296 GCA_041481875.1 Sulfurifustaceae bacterium | reverse complement strand
CTCGCGCGGCTACCGCTCGACACTCTGAAGATCGATCGCTCCTTCATCATCACGATGGCGAACGACCGCGATAGCATGACCATCGTTTCGACGGTGGTGTCGCTGGCGCATTCGCTCAATCTGAATGTCGTCGCCGAAGGCGTGGACGCGTAAGAGCAGGCGAAGTTCTTGCGCCTCATTCGATGCGACGAGATGCAGGGCTATCTGTTCAGCCGGCCGTTGCCGGAAGCGGCATGTGCCGCGCTCCTGCAGGCCAAGCAAGAACGGAGTCACGGAGATATCAAACCGCATGCCGGCACGCGAACCTAACATGACTGCTGCGAGACGGGATGCGTCACGTCGCCGCCATCCAATCGCGTGTGGCCGTGCAGGTATCGCCGATGAGGCACGCCGATGAAGTGCACCGTGCTCGTGGTCGATGACCAGCCGATCAATCGAAAATTTCTCGCGACGTTGCTCGGCTACGCCGGTCACCGGGTCATCGAAGCGGCGGACGGCGCGGAGGCGCTCGATATGGCGCTGGCGCACGATCCCAATCTCGTGATCTCGGACATTCTCATGCCGACGATGGACGGCATCGAGCTCGTGAATCGGATGCGGGCGCATTCCGCGCTCGCCAATACGCCGGTCATATTCTATACGGCGACGTATCGCGTGAGCGAGGCGCGCCTGCTCGCGTTTTCGTGCGGCGTTTCGACGGTGATCGCGAAGCCGGCGGAGCCGCAGGCCATCCTCCAGGCGGTGATCGACGCGCTCGGCGTGAGCGCCCAACCGCTTGCCGTCAATGTCGCCGGCCTGGCCGCGCGCGGCGGCGGCGCGCAGCCGGTGTTCGTTGCCGAGCGACTTTCGGTTTGCATGCGCGATCTCGTCGAGCTTCTGGAGCATATGGAGGGGACTAACGAGCGCGCGCTGAGCGTTGTCGGAAAAGAGCGGGAACTGCCGCAGTTGGCCGATCGGGTGTTGCATTCCTTCACGCGCGTACAAGCGCTTTGTATGCGCCTTGCCGCGCTGATTGAATTGAGCCAGGACCTTTCGCTGCAACACGATTCCACCGAGCTGATCCATCTGCTGAGTCGCGCGGGTCAGGATATTGTCAGCGCGAAATACGCCGTCGTCGGTATGTGGGATGACGGTGGCGCGGACCTGAAGCACTTCGTCGCCCGGGGCATGACGCCCGCGCAGACCGAACTGGTGCGCTCTCACCTGAACCCGCAAAGCCGGCTGTTCCGGCAAGTGCTTGGCAAGGGCGGCGCGCAGCGGCTGCGCGATCTCGACGGCGATCCGACCGGCGCCGATCTACCGGTGTCGCATCCGCCGATCAATACGTTTCTCGCGGTGCCGGTCAAAACGACTGCGCGCACCTACGGCTGGCTTTATTTCGCCGACAAAGTCGGCTGGGACGAGTTTAGCGAGGAGGACGAGCAATTCGCGACCACGCTGGGATCGCAGCTCGCGCGGGTCTACGAGAATCTTTTGCTAGACAGCGAGCTGCGTGCCCGCGCGGCGCAGTTGGAAACGGAGATCGTCGAGCGACGCGACGTCGAACGAGCGCTGCGGGAAAGTCAATCGTTCCTGGAACAAGCGCAGGAAGTCGGCGGCGTCGGCAGTTGGGTCTCGGGGGTGGGCGAGGATAAGACGCTCTGGTGGTCGCGAGAAACCTACCGGATCTTTGGAGTAACGGAACATACGCCGATCGACGTCGACACGTTCTTCGCCGCGGTACATCCGGAAGATCGCGAGGCGCTGCAACGCGCGGTGGAGAAAGCGAGCGCTTCCCGCACGCCGTATTCGGGCAATCATCGCATTGTGCTTCCCGACGGCAGCCTGCGCTGGGTGTTCGAACGCGCCGATGTCATCTTCGATGCCGACGGTCGTGCGATCAAGCTGATCGGTGTGGTACAGGACGTCACCGAAAGAAGAGAGCAACAGGAGAAGATTGTGCGGCTCAGCCGCCTTTACGAAGTGCTGAGCGACATCAACTCGACCATCGTGCGCGTGCGCGAGCGCCAGGCGTTGTTCGAGGAGGCGTGCCGCATCGCCGTCGAGCACGGAAAGTTCGGTATTGCCTGGATTGGGCTGTCGCAGCCGGGCAGCAGCAAAGTGGAGCCGGTCGCCGCGAATGGTATCGAGCTCGAGGCGTTGGCGCGCCTGCGCACGGTCGCGGAAAACGGTAGTGGCATGGATCGCGGCACCGTGGGCGACGCCATCGCCACCGGTAAAGCGTCGTTCTGCAACGAGATCGAAACCACGCGGCGCGCCGACGCGGGGATCAATCGCGGGTATCGCTCGGTGATCGCGCTGCCGCTGCTGGTCGATGGCGTCGCTGCCGGTGTGATGGTGTTGTACACGCACGAAGTCGGCTTCTTCGACGCGGAGGAGCTGAAACTTCTGAATGAGCTCGCCGGCGATATTTCTTTCGGACTACAGTACATCGGCAAAGAAGAACGGTTGAATTATCTCGCGTACTACGACGCGCTGACGGGGTTGCCCAACAGCACGCTGTTCCACGATCGGCTCACCCTGTTGCTTAATGGCGCGAAACCCGACACCGAGATTGTTGCAGTCATCGTCGTTGATCTCGACGGCTTCACGCAGCTAAACGATACGCATGGGCGCCACGTCGGCGATTTGCTGCTGCGAATGGTGGCCGAACGTCTCAATAGCGCGCTGCCGGAGCCATTCAGCGTGGCGCGTATCAGCGCCGATACCTTCGCCGTCGCGGTCGCGGATCTCAAGCAGGGCGCGGATGTGGCGGATATTCTAAACGAGCGTCTGTTCGACGCGTTGCATCGGCCGTTTCCGGTCGGCGACGCCGAGGTGCGCATTTCCGCGCACGCAGGTATCGCGCTCTATCCCAGTGACGGAGCAGACGCGGGGAGGCTCTTCAAGAACGCCGAGGCGGCGCTGCGGCAAGCGCGCTCCGCAGGCGAACGCTATCTGTACTACTCGCCCGAAATCCATGCGAGCGTGGCGCTGAAGCTCGCGTTTGAAACACGGTTACGGCGCGCGGTTGAGCAACGCCAGTTCGTGCTGCACTATCAGCCGAAGTTCGATACCAAGACCGAGGGCTTGCTCGGCTTGGAGGGGCTGATCCGCTGGCAGGATTCGGAAATAGGGTTGGTGCTGCCACAGCAATTTATCGGCGTGCTGGAGGAAACGGGTTTGATCTTGGGGGTCGGAGAATGGGTGATCGATAGGGCGCTCGCGGACTATCGCACTTGGCGCGACAAGGGATTGGATCCTCCGCGAATCGCAGTGAACGTATCGGCGCTGCAGCTGCGGCAACCGGATTTCGCGGATCGGGTGCGGCGCGCGCTCGCGGCGCGCGGCGTCGGGCCGGAGAGCCTCGAGCTCGAACTGACCGAAAGCGTAATCATGAAAGACATTGACACCAGCATCGAGACGCTGCGCCGAATCAGCGACATCGGCGTGACGATTGCGGTCGACGATTTCGGCACCGGTTACTCGTCGCTGCGCTACCTCGCGAAGCTCCCGGTCGACTCGCTCAAGATCGATCAGTCATTCGTCTTCACGATGGTCGCGAGTCCGGACAGCATGACGATCGTTTCGACGATCATTTCCCTCGCGCACTCGCTGAAGCTGAGCGTCGTCGCCGAGGGCGTGGAGGAGCGCGAGCAGGTAATGATCCTGAAGGAGCTCGGGTGCGACGAAATGCAGGGCCACCTGTTCAGTCGCTCGCTCCCTCCCGATCGAATCGAGACGCTGTTGCGCGATCGACTGCCTGTGCAGATCGTTCGCCTGTCGCGCCCGGCGGTTCCGCTAAGCCCGGGATTTCAGTCGTCGGCGGCGAAACGAGGCAAGCTCGACGACTTGCCCGGCGCCGGCGGGTTTCAAGTGCTCGATACCCGCCGCGCGCGGCAACGGGTCGAAGGCGCTATCGAGCGCGACGCAGAGCTCCTCGATTAGCCGATAGAGGTCGACATCGGTGCGCTCCGAGCGCAGCACCTCCAATCGCAGCGGTGCCAGCGCCTCGAACGTCGCGGCGCGCTCGACCGGATCGCCGATGTGGCGGCAGCGATTGCCGGCGTAGATCGATTGCACCAGGCGCTTCATCAGCTCGTTGTGTAACGGTATCGTTTCGAAGATATCCTTCAGATTCTTCGCAGCGGTATTGAGCGGCATCTGGTGCGAGCCTAGATGCGCCTCGAGCTTCTGCAGCAATTCCAGAAAAGTCATGTCGCCGTCCGTATCATTCGCGCGATCGCTTCGCCCGCGTTTGACAGCGTGCGTTTCGCGTGACTCACAATGCCGAGACTGCGGTGAATCGTCTTCATGTTTTTAATCTGGACTACTTTCAGGTCGTCGTCAATCATCGTACGCGGGAGCGCGGTCCAGCCGAGACCGATGGCGGCGAGCATTTTGAGCACTTCGAGGTAATTGGTGGTCATGTCAACGCGGATTTTGCCGCGCGCCGCGCCGAACGCCTTGAGAACTATTTCGCGCGTATAGGTCCCCGGCCCGGGCAGAATGGCGGGATGATCCAGCAGCGTGCGGATGGGCACGGCGCGTTGTCCGGCCAGAGAATGATTCGGCGCAACGACGACGTCGAGCGGGTCATCCCACACGAGCTCGCAGCGCAATTGCGCGACCGGCGCGGGCGGCAGCGTTACGACCGCCAGCTCAAGCTCGCCGCGCACCACCGCGTGGCAGGCTTGTTCCGAATCCATGAACCGCAAGTCGAGGCGTACTTCCGGATAGCGAGCATGAAATTGCTTCAACACGAGCGGGATGCGGTGCAAGCCGATGTGATGGCTCGTGGCGAGCGATAGCGCACCGCGGATTTGGCCGGACAGGTTAGCGAGCGAGCGTTTCGCGTCTTCCAGCTCGTTTAGAATTGCACGCGAGCGCTCAAAGAGCGCCCGACCCGCCTCCGTGAGCTGGACACGCCGACCGACGCGGTCGAAGAGCGGCAAGCCGAGGCCACGCTCGAGCGCGCCGATGCGTTTGCTGATGGCGGGCTGCGTCAGGTGAATCCGTTCCGCGGCTCGGGAAAACGAGCCCGTTTCGGCGACCGCGAGAAAGGCCTGCAGGGCGGCGATATCCATGAATGATAGGAATGGGAACTATGTTAAATATGAATTTGTGTTATTTATAGCTTGTGCCTAAGATTCATGCAATCTGGGGCGAGCCCGATTGAGTGCCCGCCCGCGGCAAGCAACGCGAGGTTGAGCCATGGCTGGGAAGACGCTGTACGACAAACTCTGGGAGGCGCACGTCGTGCGCGAAAACCCGGACGGAACCACGCTCCTCTACATCGACCGCCACCTGGTGCACGAGGTGACGAGTCCGCAAGCGTTCGAGGGTCTCAAGCTCGCGGGCCGCAAGCTTTGGCGCGTCGGTGCGAACCTCGCGACCGCCGACCATAACGTTCCCACGACCGCGCGCAATCTCGGCATTCCCGACCCGGTTTCTCGATTGCAGGTAGAAACGCTCGATCAGAACTGCCGCGATCACGGTATCGTCGAGTTCGGCATGGACGATGCGCGCCAGGGTATCGTGCACGTTATCGGGCCGGAGCAAGGCGCGACTCTTCCAGGGACGACGGTCGTGTGCGGCGATTCGCATACGTCGACCCACGGCGCTTTCGGCGCGCTTGCGTTCGGTATCGGCACTTCGGAAGTTGAACACGTCCTCGCGACGCAGTGCCTGATCCTGAAAAAGGCTAAGAATCTGCGCGTGCGGGTTGAGGGCGTGATTCCTCCCGGCGTGACGGCGAAAGATATTGTGCTTGCCATCATCGGTCGCATCGGGACCGCCGGCGGCACCGGTCACGCGATCGAGTTCGCCGGCAGTGCGATACAAACGCTGTCGATCGAGGGCCGCATGACGGTTTGCAACATGGCGATCGAGGCCGGTGCGCGTGCCGGGATCGTCGCGGTGGACGACAAGACCATCGAGTATTTTCGCGGCCGGCCGTACGCACCCAAGGGCGAACTGTGGAATAACGCGGCCGCAAGCTGGCCCGAGCTGGTGAGCGACGCCGATGCGAAATTCGATAAAGAAGTTCTACTGAAGGCGGGAGAGATCAAACCGCAGGTGACCTGGGGCACCTCGCCCGAAATGGTGGTGCCGGTGGACGCCTCGGTTCCAAACCCTGACAGTGAATCCGATCCGATGAAACGCATTAGTATGCAGAACGCTCTCAAGTATATGGCGCTCAAACCCGGCACGCTGATTTGCGACATGGCCGAGGACAAGTTTTTCTTCGTTTCGTGCACGATTTATCTAATCTTGGTTTTTCGCGCTGCCGCTAGCGTCGTGTGGGGCAGGCGCAT
>JBGPCS010000163.1:0-6333 GCA_041481875.1 Sulfurifustaceae bacterium | reverse complement strand
TCAGCGCTCGCATCCGCTCGCCCAACCGCTCGCGCCAGCGGTTGATGGTATAAATACCACCGCCGTCACCCAGTCGTTGCGCGCTCGACTCGTCCCGCACGTAACCCGTGGCGCGTATGCGATTGCGAAAGAGATAGGCCTCGTAATCGAAACCGCCGGGATTTTGCAATCCGTGCGGCCGTCTGAGGCGCGTGGTGATTCGCCAACGCTCGCCCGCATGTACCTGAAGCTCGTGCGCCGTCAAGCGCACGCGCGATGGTACGGCGATCGCAACCTCGTCCGCGGTCGCGCGCTCGACGTCGAAGACAAAGCGCACGCCGTATTCCGTCTGGTCGGGCAAGTCGGCGACGAAACCTTCGAGCATAACGTCGCGTCCTTCAACTTCGCTCGGCAGATACTCTTGTAAAATAAGATCCGCGCGAAAAATCGCCCACGCGAAGCCCGCGACCAAAGAAAAAAGAATCAGCCAACGCGGATGCCAAAACCCGAGCGCGAGCGCGGGCAAGAGCGCCAGCGCCCAGGCTTGCGACGGGAGCGCGGGTAGCTGCTGCACCACCATCACGCCAATGAGAAAGGCGATCGCCGCGGCGGACAAGGAGGTTCGTTATGCAGTTTTTAACTTGCCGGACTATACACGCACCCGCGACCGTGCGATGACTCGTCCGCCGGTTTCCACCCTGCACGCACCAAGCGGCGTTGCGCTTAGAAATCACACCGCTGCGGCAGCGGAGGCTGCGTGACTAGCGCCGCGGCGAAATCGGCGGGTAGATCCACAGGGGCGAAACCGGTTTCGACGGAACCTTTGAACGCACCGCCGCCGTAACCGGTGGTGCTCATGTGGGCGCGAACCCAAACGACGGTCGCGGGCGACAATGGCACGGGTCCACTTGCGCGAACGAACGGCTGCTCGCCGACGTGGCTGTGCGCCAACACTTGCCGGTGCCAGAGCCGACCGTCTACGCCGACCACTTCCCACCAATCCGCGTAGTTGGCGCAGCCGGTGTCGGGACTGCGAACGCCGACGACGAATTCATACGCACCCGGGCTTCCGTTGGTCCGTACCGAAATCACTTCCGCTCGATCGCCGACAACTCTTTTCTTTTCTGGGTTCGCCGCCGGCACATCGGCGAGCAACCGCGCGGACACGCCATCGGCCTTTGCCCGGGCCTGCGAGTCCGCTGCGACGACGGATGTCGACGGCCTTTGGGCCGCTCCGATGGGTGTGGAACCCGTGCGCGTCGCGGGGAGCGACGCGCCATCGGAGTGGCGCTCTACCTTGGAAGTCACGTTCGCCGAGGTCTCCGAGCGCGCCGGCGCCCACTGCGCCGCCGGGGCGGCTTCTGGGACTGCGGGCGGTGTCGCCGGCATCTTTGCGCGCCCCTCGGTTTTCGCCAGCTTGCGCGCGCGTTCTCCGGCGACACGATCCGCCACCGCGGGAGGTGTTGGCACAATTGTCGGCGACGACGCACTCGGTTCAATCGCGCCCGGCTCCAACAGCCGCAGCACCACACCGACGCTCAAGACCATGACCGCCGCAATCGACAGCGGAACCGCCCAGCGTTTCGCGACCGAAACGCCACCGCGCGGCGTATCCAGCGCCGCGCGTGCTTTCGCCAGAATCGCTTGATCGAGCGCGGCCGGAGACGTTTCGCGCGACGCCTCGCGGTACCGGCGCGACAGCGCACGCTCCTCCGGGAGGAGATCGTCGCGTGTTTTGTCGGGTTGGCGAATAGGCATCGTCAGCTTCCGTCCAGCGCACGGCGATTCGTTCGTGCCGGCGGCGCTAAACCGCGACGTAGCTTCGCCAGCGCATAGCGCAGGCGACTCTTCGCGGCTTCGTGCGATACGCCGGTCATCACGGCGATCTCATCCAACGACAACCCGCCTTCCTCGCGCAACAAAAAAACCTCGCGTTGCGCATCCGGTAGCTCCAGCAGCAGCTCGACCAGCCGTCGACCGAGACGGCGGCGCTCGAGCTCGCCGTCCGGCTCGCGGAATGCCTCGTCCGGCACCGATTCGATTAGCGGTTCGTCGTTATCGTCGCCGTACGACAATGGCAGCGCCGCCGCCGCGCGTCGATAGTGATCGACCAGTCGGTTGTGCGCGAGGCGAAACAGCCACGTGGTGAATTTCGCTCGCACCTGATACTCGCTGCGCGCGCGGATCAAATTCATCCAGACGTCCTGAAACAACTCCTCGGCGGTCGCCGTGGGCCGCACCATTCGCACAAAGTAGCGATACAGCGGTCCCTTATAGCGCGCATAGAGTACTTCGAACGCGCGCGCATCGCCGGCGCCGTAACCCAGCATCAGATCTTCGTCGGACGCGGAGTCGTCCATACGTGTAAACGCGCTCGGCCCTTGACCGGGTTAGACGCGGGTATGGTAGACCCATCTTTTTCGGCATGTCCATCGCCAACGCTTAACCCGATTCGACCGGCGCGACGTTCATAGGGTAGCGATAACAACATCGGAGCAAACCGTGACACACCGCCTCATGCCCGCGCGTACCGCGCTCGTTGTGCTGACACTGACATTGATCTATGCCTGCACCCTTGATAAGCCGATCCGCCAACCGCCACCGACCGAAGAAAAACCGGCTGCCGAAGTCCCTGCCCCACCGCAGAGAGGTGTCAATCCACTCCCTCGACACGCCCTTGAGAGTCACAAGGAGCGCGCGGCGGCAATGGGAACCGTGGCGATGCCAAGTGCCGATGTCAACTCTCGCTATGCCCCGCCGCACCCTGACTTCCGCCACCCACGCGAGGCGGTAAATCGCGAGGTCTACGGGCACCACGACGACAATCCGGTAAAGCTCGTCGCCGAAGCGCCGGTATCGACCTTCAGCGTCGATGTGGACACCGGCGCGTACGCGAACGTGCGCCGCTTTCTCAACCACGGTCAGCTACCGGTGCGAGACGCTGTGCGCGTCGAGGAAATGATCAATTACTTCTCCTACGACTACGCATTGCCGAGCGATAAGTCGCGACCGTTCTCGGTCACCACCGAAATCGCGCCGACGCCCTGGAACCATGACACGTATTTGCTGCGCATCGGGCTCAAGGGCTACGACGTCGCGCCCGACAAGCTGCCGCCGGCAAACCTCGTCTTTCTGATCGACGTCTCGGGCTCCATGATGCCTCCCGAACGACTGCCCTTGCTGAAATCGGGGCTGCGGCTGCTCGTGCAAAAATTGCGCGCCCAAGATCGCGTCGCGATTGTCGTGTATGCGGGGGCTTCGGGCGTGGTGCTGCCATCCACGCCGGGCGATCGAAAGGCCGACATTCTCGCTGCGCTCGACGGCCTGACCGCGGGCGGCTCGACGAACGGCGCCTCCGGCATCCGCCTCGCTTACACCGTCGCCGCGCAGGCGTACATAAAAGGCGGCATCAATCGGGTATTGCTCGCGACCGACGGCGACTTCAACGTCGGCATGATGAGTTTTGAAGCGTTGAAAAATCTAATCGAGGAAAAGCGCAAAACCGGCATTTCGCTCACAACCCTCGGCTTCGGCGTGGACAACTACAACGAGCGGTTGATGGAGCAACTCGCCGACGCCGGTAACGGCCACTACGCCTACATCGACACCCTCAAGGAAGCCCAAAAGGTCCTGGTGCACGAGATGTCCTCGACGCTCCAAACCATCGCGAAGGACGTAAAGATTCAAATCGAGTTCAATCCGACGGCCGTCGCCGAGTATCGACTGATCGGATACGAAAACCGCGCGCTGCAGCGCCAGGATTTCAACAACGACAAGGTCGACGCCGGCGATATCGGCGCGGGCCATACGGTCACCGCGCTTTACGAAATCGCGCTCGCGGGTGGCAATGGTCGGCGCGTAGACCCTTTGCGTTACGGCGCGGATAAAGCGAGCGACGGCAAGAAAGACGAGATCGCTTGGTTGCGGCTGCGCTACAAGCTACCCGACAGCGAGCGCAGCATACTGCTCGAACAGGCCCTAAAGACCGCCGACATCAAGCGCGACGTGGACCAAGCGTCAGTCGACTTTCGTTTTGCCTCCGCGGTCGCCGCCTTCGGACAACTGCTGCGCGGCGGCAAGTACACTTCAAAATTTGGTTACGACGACGTGCTCAAGCTCGCCCAGGATGCGCGCGGCAAGGACCCGTTCGGCCATCGCGGAGAATTTTCCTCGCTGGTGAGTCTCGCGCATAGCTTGGACGGCGCCGACCGGCACGCGCAAGCCGGCGAATGATGGCGAGTGATATTAGCTATTGATCGCGCGCAGCGTCCCGTCGTCGAGCTTGAGCACGCGGTCCATGCGCTCGGCCAACGTCGGATCATGCGTGGCGATGATGAAGCTTGTTTGAAGCTCGCGGTTAAGCTCGAGCATCAATTCGTAGACGGTCTGCGCGGTATCGCGATCGAGGTTACCGGTCGGCTCATCGGCGAGCACCACGAGCGGCCGCGTCACCAGCGCACGCGCGAGCGCTACCCGCTGGCGCTCGCCGCCCGAGAGCTGCGCCGGCTGATGCTCCAATCGGTCCTCGAGACCGACGCGCGTCAGCATGGCCTTCGCTTGCGCGAACGCATCGCCGCTGGGTCCGCGCCGAACCAGCAATGGCATCGCCACGTTCTCGAGTGCGGTGAACTCCGGGAGCAAATGGTGGAACTGGTAAACGAAACCGAGCGCGCGATTGCGAAACATGCCGCGCGCCGCTTCCGACAGATCGCCGATGTCCTGACCGTCGATCTCGACTTGCCCCGCCGTCGGCTGCTCGAGCCCGCCGAGCAGGTGCAGCAACGTGCTCTTGCCGGAACCGGACGCACCCACGATCCCGACTTGCTCGCCGCGCGTGACCCGCAAGTAGACGCCTTTGAGCACGGTGACGTTGAACGCGCCCTCGTCGAAGCTTTTGATCAGCCCGGTTCCGCGCAGAACGTAGTCTTTGTCTTTGTTGGTCATTCGTAGCGCAACGCCACCGCGGGCTGGATCTTCGACGCCCGCCACGCGGGATAAATCGTCGCGAGTAGTGCGAGCGCGAACGACGATCCGGCGATCAGTGCCACGTCGGACCAGTGAACGTCGGACGGCAGCTCGCTGATGAGATAAACGTCGGACGCGAGGAACGATGTGTGGAACAACTGCTCGAGCAGACGCACCAGCGTCTCCACGTTGTAGGCAAGCAGCACGCCGAACGCGGTGCCCATCAACGTGCCGACGAATCCAATGAGGGCGCCTTGTACGATGAAGACACCCATCACGCTACGCGGCTTCAGCCCGAGCGTGCGCAGTATCGCGATATCGGACTGTTTTTCCGTGACGATGACGACGAGGGTCGAGATCAGATTGAACATGGCGACGGTGACGATGAGCAGCAGAATGACGAACATCACCGTCTTTTCCATTTTGAGCGCGCGGAAGAAGTTCGCATGCTCGCGCGTCCAATCGCGCGCGCGAAACTCGGGGCCGAGACTGATCGAGAGCTGCTCCGCCACGGCCGGCGCGTCATCGATCGCGTCGATCTTCAGGCGCAGGCCGGTCACGCTATTGGCGGGAAGCTGATAGAGCTTGGCGGCGTCATCGAGATGGACGAGCACCATGCCGCTGTCGTATTCAAACATGTCGATGCGGAAAATGCCGACCACCGTGAATCGCTTGAAGCGCGGCAACAGTCCCGCCGGCGTCGCCTGCGCCTGCGGCACGACGATCGATACCGGCGAGCCGAGCGTCAGATCGAGCTTCCACGCCAGCGCGCTGCCGACGACGACGCCGAAATCTCCCGGCTTCAATGCCGCGAGACTGCCTTCCACCATCTTGTCGCCGATCTCGGAAACCTTGCGCTCTTCTTCGGGCAACACGCCGCGCACGATCGCGCCGCTGACAGCCCGGCCGCGCGCCAACATCGCTTGCCCGAGCACGTACGGCGCGTCGCCGAGCACGTGCGGATTCGCGTGCGTGCGCGTCGCTACCGTGCGCCAGTCGGTAAGACGGCCGTCGATGTCGGTGACGGTGATGTGCGACGCCACGCCGAGGATGCGCGCGCGCAGCTCCTTTCCGAATCCGTTCATGACCGACAGCACCGTGATCAGCGCGGCGATGCCGAGCGAGATTCCAATGATCGAAACGAGCGAGATAAACGAGATGAAGTGATCGCGGCGGCGGGCGCGCACGTAGCGCAAGCCGACAAAAAGCTCGAGCGGGCGAATCATGGGCGCGCCATTAGATCACATAACCGCGACGTTGACACATGCTCATTTTGCATCGCGCGACAACGTGAGCGCTGCGACGCCATCGCGGTTCTCGATTGCCGTTCCGAGCGGCTCCGACATGCGTTGCAGTTGCTCGACGACCTCGTCGGCAGTCGTGCCGGTC
>JBGPCS010000162.1:0-6334 GCA_041481875.1 Sulfurifustaceae bacterium | reverse complement strand
TCCATGATGGCGCCCATGCTCGTGCGTTGGGTTCGTCCCGCCTATGCGATGGCCGCTGCAATGGTGCTCGCCGCCGTCGGCTTCGCGGTACTCACCCAGCTCGATGGCGCATCCGGACTTGCGGTCCTCGTGGCCGGGTCGCTCCTGCTGGCGCTCGGCATCGCGCCGGTCGTTACGTTGTCCACCGATCTCATCATCGGAACCGCACCGCCCGAACGCGCCGGGACCGCGTCGGGAATGTCGGAAACCGGAGCCGAGTTCGGCGGCGCGCTCGGCATCGCGATCCTCGGCAGCATCGGCACCGCCGTGTATCGCGGCATCATGGCGCACGGTGTTCCCAACGGTATTTCGCCCGAGGCGACCGCGAGCGCAGTGGCGACGCTCGGCGGCGCGGTGGCGGTGGCCGAGCGCCTGCCGATGCAACTGGGTGCAGAGCTACTCGGCATCGCACGCGCCGCATTCGTGCAAGCGTTCGAGCTGGCGGCGGGTATCGGGGCCGTTATTCTGATCGTGCTGGCGGTCGCGACGGCGGCGCTGTTGGCACGCGTGCGCTTGACCAATGCGCCAACGACAACCGGACCGGCAACCGAATAGCGCAGTCACCGACAGTATGCTCAGGCGCACGCCGCGGCACCGTCGGCATTAGGTTCACGCGTGCGCGAGGTTGCTAACGCGGCGCCGGTCGGTTATACGCGAAGAGTGGTGACGCAACGCTTGCAAGAAGCGTACGACGCGCTCGACTCGCTGTGATCGGTGAAACCTGTCGTTTTGCACCACCGCCCGCGCCACGATTTCCGTCGGCAAGCCGATAGCGGTTGCAGTAGCGACAATGAGGCGCTTATCGCCGGTTCGTACCAACGCCCGCTCGAATGCGCGCGCCGCCGCCGGCGACCGCAAGACCCGCAATGCGGCGCGCACAATCAAGGCGCCGGCGCACCACAACATCCGGCCCTGCATCGGCGCGCACGGGCTGTCAGGCAACTGCGCCTGCGTGCTCACGTCCCGCAGGGCGGTCTCGACGATCGTTCTCCACTGGCGTGAGCCCAGGCTGGTCTCATTTCCGATGCGGTTCATGACTCGCTCCTCATTTCGATTTGGAAGTACGGGACTCCTTCGAACTTTTTTCACCCGACGCGCCGTAGGTCGTGATTTTGGCCTCGGCGGTATTCGCCATGGCTTCGATACTCTTACCGAATAGACGCTCGGAGAATCCGAACACGAACGCGAACGCGAAGTACGCGATGGGGTGGGGTTGGATCGTTAACCACCCGGAAAAGACAAGAAGATAAAAGAACAGCCCGGCGACGGCACCGATCAACGGACGCGCCATGTTGATGACGTAGCGGTTAATGAACGGCGGTATCGGACGCTCGTCGCCGGTGATGAGGTTCAGCAAGCTGCTCAGCGTTGCGCCGAGACTGGCAATCAGTATCGTTTGAATCAACAGGAGCGTGGATTTTGAGCGGCCACCCTCGCTTGCGGCGAGTAAGCCGACGCCGGGCGCGGCCGCGCCGCCGGGGGTAAGCGAGCTCTCGGCGACCGCAAATTGAACGGGATTGCCGATCGCACCCGGGGCGCCCGCAAGTTTGCCGGGAGACGAGATAACCAGCGGGCCACCGGTAGGTTCAATGTCCTTGATGACATAGCTCACGGCCACCAGCAAAATCAACAACAACGCCACCAGCGACGCCAGAATGGTGTTGGTTTGACGGATTTGCCAAAGCGACAGCGCCACTTTCTCGTCGAGCAACTTTCGCAGTGCAAACAACTGGCCTCGGAGTTTCCCGGCGTCTTTAATTTCTTTGTCGCTCGCGACGTTGTTTTCGATGCGATCGAGTCGCGCCCGAGTCCACTCGCCCCGTTCGGCGTCGCCCAGACGATAAAGCCGGTCCCGCAGCAACAACCAATGCACGCGCAGTTGCTCGGGATTGCGAACCTGGAATAGCTGCTGGTTGATCCACTGGAGGCTGGTAAAGATGTAGTACGAACGAAAGATTCGCCACGGCGTTCGCGCCGCCCGTTTAATGCGCACAAGCGTTTCGCGGCACTCCTTCAGCAATTTTTTGTTAGTGGAAGATGCGGCCCATACCGTGAGCTCCTTTTCCATGGATTCAATTTCCAGCAGAAGATTTTGGCTGGAAACCAATACGCCGAAACGCAGCAGCCCTTTCGAAGTTCCGCCGTCCTGCTTTGACATCGTGCCTCCCTGCCGGTCGCTCCGGCTATCAACGCGTTGGTACTTCCGGAATCGCGCGAGTACGTCTACCTACCGCGTAGTACATTGCTCATTCTAGCAAGCAGCTCCGGCGAGCGGACGTTACTGTCTCCGAGAACCAGCGCCGCGAAGTTGTCCGCTAGGATTTCCTCCGGGTGCGTGACGTATTCGGTATTCATTCCAACTTGGTCGAAGAAACCCGAAAGCTGATCGACCGTCAGAAACCGTCCCGTGGATAGACCTTCGCGGTCCGAGTCGAGCACGAGAAATCTTAGGTCGATCTGGTCGAAGAATTCACCGCCCCGTGCCAAGTCGTATTTGTCCGTCTTCGCCAAGAGCACGGGAACCACTTTTACGGCTTCCCGTCCGTTTACGACCTCGATGTAGTGGTCCTTCCTTGGCGCATCGGGATTGGTGAACTCGCGCCGCCTGAGCCGGGGCGAAAGGCTCACCTCGTCGCATTTCTTGAAACCGATGTCACGATAAAGGTCTTCCCGGAGCCGGGCGTCGTAACGCGAGATGATATGGAATAGCTCATGAGCGACAATCCGCTGTAACTCCTCGACACTCGCTTGTATCTTGTCGACCGGCAAGACGATTCCGTTACCGCGCGTGTATGCCGCGTTTCCTTCCTCCTTTCCGGTGGTCTTGATGAAGTAGAGTTTATCCGGAAGCGTCACGGAAAATGTTTTTAGCTCCGTGCCGATGGATGAGAGCACACCTCGGATCTTCTGCTTCTCTTTTTCTCTCCAGGGCCGGACTTGCTTCGCAACAAAACGTAAGAGCTCCGGTTCCAAGACTTCACGATCTGTTTTTAGCCGGGACGCCCGATCAAACGGACTGAGCCTTTCGATGAAATCATCTCGGGCTGTCAGCAGACGTATTCCTTCCTGTTCCGAGGCGAATAGAGCTGCGGTGTTGGC
Source organism: Sulfurifustaceae bacterium (assembly GCA_041481875.1). Lineage (GTDB taxonomy): Bacteria > Pseudomonadota > Gammaproteobacteria > Acidiferrobacterales > Sulfurifustaceae > JACQFZ01. The sequence continues at coordinate 3,196 of JBGPCS010000162.1, read as the reverse complement.
TCCGATTGTCGCTGGTGCGTCACTATCGGCGTCGGCGAGCGAGACGGCGGTAAGGAGGACAAATGTTGCGACCGCGCGGTGCAAAATAGCGTCACTCGTTTGACGATCGGTCAAGACTGAGATGTACCAGTCGCGCCCATCGTTCGGGACGGGCGCGCCGCCACCATGAGGTCAGCGACCTCGAACCGTAGCTAAACCGGCAGCGCTGCTTTTACCGCTTTGACGAACACGTCGATGGCTGCGTTGACGGCCCTCTGCGCCGCCGCCTTGGTCATGATCTCGATCGTCAGCAGCTCCACCTGTATTACCTTCTTCTCGCGTGCGAGTTCTTTGTCGAATTTCTCCTTGCTCCATCGTCCGGCCACGCGCTCCTTGCCCATCAATTCCAACGATTCTTTTTCCTCATCGAGGATATCTTGCCCGAAGTCTTCTATATCCCCGAGATCCTTTTGCAGCGTTTCTTTCATGGCTGCGCCCATATCCTTCAAGACCGCGTTAACGTCGAAGCTCATCATCGATCTCCTATATAGTCGCGAACACCGCGCGCCAGTCCGCTATAGTGAACTGCCCGGCTACTGCTTCGCTCCTTCTCCCCTGGCCATTGCCACGAACACCCGGGCGAATTGTTTTCTATGTACCTTAAGGGTGGCATCGTCCACGGTGTTATCTTTTTTATGGTTTTCCTTGTCGTCCAGCCACAGGTCAAGCGCGATTTTTGTCTGCGCCGTCGACTCCTTGTTGAACGTCCGGATCTCGTTGCGCATTTCCAGCGCTCGCAAATCCGTTTCTATTTTGAGATAGTCGTCCTTGAATTTCTTGTATTGTCTTTCACCGGTCGGCGTATCGAGCACCTGTCCGTAAAACAGATCGACCTCTTTGGCGATACGGACGATCTCATCCTTGATGCTCGCATCGTATTCGGCCACGTAACGCACCGTGCATCCGATCACCGACACGACGAGCGCCAGCGACAAGATGGCGGGCCAGCGACGATTGGCGTAAGGGTTGGTGGTCATGGCGTTCCCTCCGTTCAGAATGTTTGCGCGCTGAAGGTTAGTTTTAAGAGTGACGGCGAGTCGAGTAGACCGCGATCTAGCAGCGCCGACGAACAACACCGTGCTCGAACGAGAGCCGAGGCATCCGGCCGACGTCGTGGACGACAATGCGAATGGTTTCGAGGATGAACGACCGGCGACATGTGCTCCCCCCTGTCTGCCCGAAGGCACAGTGTACGTCTCCAGTTAAAGCGTGGCTACACCCGCTTGCGCTCTCACCGCGCCAACTGTGCTCGGTTGCCCGGTACCCATTGTCCGGACGAATCGCCGGTTCGACATCGATATTTCTCTTGGCGGTACTCGCAAAACTGAAATCGCCCCGACTCGAATCCAAAAAGTAAATCCGCACCTTCTTTAACCGTCACGAGCAAGGTCTTCTGATCGTGCCGGACGTAGAGCGGGCCGTGCCTCCAGTTGATTGAGGAGGTGCTGTGCGAAAGAACTTGCACTTCCTCTGGCTCGAACAGGTCGGCCGGTGCATTAAGATCGGATCAGCGCCCCTTGCGAGTCGTAGATCGCCGCCACCTTGCCGTAACCGAGGTTATGCCAGTTGTCGACGGTCGCGAGGTGCCCATTGTCGGCCACGAAGAACTCAACCGGCGCGATTGGATTGAGCAGGCTTGCCTCCGCCACCAACCGGTAGGAACGATCCTTTTCGCGACGATAAAACTCGGCCGTGGCGTACCGGCCATTTTTTGCACTCCCGAACCCGTACGTATCTCCCAGGCTCTTGCCCGGCAAAATCCGTACGAAATATTCCCGCGAGTGACTGAATGCTGCTCTGACGATCGGACTCGGCCAATCGTCGGCCCGCGCGGGGAGGACCGCGCAGAATTATCGAGATGCCAAGCAGGGAAGTTTTTAAACCGCGGTTCACGGGTTACGAGTACGGCTCCGGCGTGGCTCGGCGCGACTTCAAGTGGAAATGCAAATACGTCACGTCCTGATATCCCGGGCCGTTAACCACCACGCGGTAGTATTTCAGGTTTTGTTCGTGGATCAACGAGCGGATGACTTCGAGGCAATCCATTATGTAAGGTTGATCGTCAATCGCCACGTCGGCGATGTTCTTGATGTCCTTCTTCGGAAAGACGACGAAATGAAAAGGCGTTTCCGGAAAGGGGTGGGCGATCGCCAAACACTTGTCGGTCTCCTTCACCACCTTCGGTATCAAACCGGGTGCGCGCTGAATACCGGCCGACGCGAGCAATCCGGCGAGATCGTTCGGACGATAGCAGGACGACCCACATGTCGACAGCGCGAGAAAAGATCGGGGCTGCGATTGCGCAAAGAAGTAGCCACCGGCCACGATGCCGGCGAGAAAAGCGGCCAAACCGATAACCAGAGATTTCTTCACGGTGTATTGGGTCGTCAGTGAACCGCCCGGTGCCGACGCTCCTATACTACGGGACGCCGCTTGAACACCGGCGCAGCGCGAGCCGGAAATTTATTTCGACGAGAGGCTGGTCAATTCCATTTCCCACTTGTCGCGGTCCGGGCTCGACACTTTCACGATGGCGTTGGCCTTCGGCGAGTACCAGCGCGTCGACGTATCGGTGCCGGAGAACGAGCCGGTGCTCCAACTGTCTTTGCATTCCACTTTGTATGCCGCGAACTCGCCGGCCGCGACCTTCACGGTCTCGAAGCTCGTGACCTCGCATTTTGCCTCATCGTCCCAGGTATAGCCGTCGATCGCGGAGAAGCCGGTGTTCTTTCCTTCCCACTTTTTGCCGACTTGCAACGGGAACGCGAGGGCGTATGCCTGCGGTTTGAATTCCGTCAGTGGCTTGCCGCCCTTATCCTCGATCTTCACCAGGTTTCCGTCCGCCGTGCTGTACGCGGTGTAGTCGTCGCACTGGCTGACGACGTTGCCGTTCTTATTGGTGTCTTTTATGACCCAGCGCTTGCACGGCACGGCGTAGTACTTGTCCGCGTACTCGAGCACGTCGCCGACTTTCGAGGTCGGTTTGTCGGCCGGTGGCGCCTCGGCGGCAAGCGATGAAATGCAAACCAGAGCGGCTGGAACGACGCCGCAAACCGTCAAGAAGCGTTTCATAGATCTCCTCCCGTTCGTTTTCGGCACGACGACGCCGGTTGGGTTTTCAGTTCTTTCAAGAGCGATGTTGGCTAACGCGAGACCC
>JBGPCS010000161.1:0-6339 GCA_041481875.1 Sulfurifustaceae bacterium | reverse complement strand
TCAATAAGAAGCGCGACTATCGCGATCTGTTCACGTCGAACGACACGTTCATCAACCGCTCGTTGGCGGCGGTCTACGTCGTGCCGTTCCGTTCCTCCAATGAGTGGGCACCCTACACGTTCCCGCCGTCGTCGGAGCGGTCGGGCATTCTCACGCAGATCAGTTTCATGTCGCTCTTCGCACATCCGGGAACGTCGTCGCCGACGCGGCGCGGAATTAAAGTGCACGAGATATTCATGTGCGAGCCGACACCGGATCCGCCCGCGGATGTGGATTTTTCCAAAGTGAAGGACAGCACCAAAGGCACGATCCGCGGCCGGCTGCTCGATCACATGGAAAACACCGGCTGCATCGCCTGTCATCGGCGCAGCGATCCGCCGGGTTTAGCGCTCGAGCATTTCGATGGCCTCGGACAACTGCGCACGACGGAGAACGGCGCGCCGATCGACGTGAGCGCGAATCTTAACGGTGCGAAGTTCGTCGGCGCTCAGGGACTCGGCAAGTATCTGCACAACGATTCCAGAGTGCCGAAGTGCCTGGCGCGCAAGGTCTACGCCTATGGCGTTGGCCGCAGGACCGACGACACCGACGAGGACTATCTCTCGCGTCAGGCCAAGGTTTTCGCGCGCAACGGATATCGTCTGCCCGATCTGATGATGCAGATCGCCTCCAGTCCCGAGTTCTTCAAGGTCGTGGTTCCAAGAGGAGTCCAGCCTGCCGCGACAACAACGGCGAGCGTGACGCCGCCTCGACAATCTGCAGGAGTCGCTCAATGAGCTCACGCTTCGATCGCCGCTCTTTTTTGCGCGGCATGTTGGCCGGTGCCGCCGTCTACATGGGCATTCCGGTTCTCGATCGGTTCCTCAATGGCCACGGTTCGGCGTTCGCCGATGGATCGAAACTGCCAGTCCGGTTCGGCACTTACTTTTGGGGACTGGGCCTGACCGACACGCCCACGGGCGGTACGCGTTGGGTCCCGACTAAGACGGGCCTCGGCTACGACATCACGCCGGAGTTGGAATCGCTCAAGTCCGTCAAGGAGAAGGTGTCGGTCTTCTCCGGCTTCCGCGCAATCCCCGACGGGCGGGCGAACCTCGTTCATTGGAGCGGTCACGCGTCGGTTCTCTCCGGCATCGCACCGGCGTCGACCGGTTGGTTCGATGGACCATCCTTCGATACGAAGATTGCAGACGCCATCGGAGGATCGACTCGTTTCAAAACGATCGACGTCGATGCGTCGATCTCGCGTCGGCCCGTGAGCTACTCGACGCGCACCGGGACGACTTTTGCCACGCCGGAAACGACGCCGCTCGCGCTCTACACGCGGCTGTTCGGCGGCGGCTTCCAAGATCCGAACAGCGACAACTGGAAACCGGATCCGTCGATCATGCTGCGTCAGAGCGTGCTCTCGGCGGTGAAGGATCAGCGGCAAGCGTTGATGGCGGGCGTCGGCAAGGCCGATCAAATCAAGCTCGATCAGTACTTCACCTCGGTGCGCGAGATGGAGAACCAATTGGCGATCCAACTGCAGAAGCCGGAGAAGTGCGAGGCCTGCGCAGTGCCCACGGCGCCCAGGGACACGCCGCGGACGGCGTCGGTCGACGTCGTCAACGCCAACGCCAAGACGATGGCGAAGCTGTTGGCGATGGGTCTGGCCTGCAATCAGACCCGGGTGTTCAACTTCGTTCACACGGCGGGCACGTCTGAAACCTACATCGCCGGGCAAAGCAAAATTTATCACCAGATTACGCATGACGAGCCGACCGACGCCAAGCTCGGTTATCAGCCGGAGACGAGCAAGCTCGCCGGCTTGGTCATGCAGGCGTTCGGCGATTTCCTTATCGAGATGAACGCGATTAAAGAAGGCGAGGGCACGCTGCTCGATAACTGCCTAATCATGGCGTTCAGCGATACCGGCTATGCAAAGATCCACTCCATCGACAACATCCCGATCTTTCTGGCCGGCCGCGCCGGCGGTAAACACAAGGCGGGCCAACATATCCACGCGATCGGCGAATCCGTCACGCGCGTGTCGCTCACGGCGCAGCAACTCGCGGGAGCGCCGGTCGGGGAGTTCGGTGCCGGCGCGATGAAAACCGCGCGCCCGATCACCGAAGTCATGGCATGAGGGGCGCGGCGATGAAACGACATTTGATCGCAGCGGCCGTAGCGATCGCTTTCCCAATGTCCGCCGCAGCGGCGTGGACGAAAACTTACGTCGTCGAATGGAACGAGCCGGCGATGTATTACGGCGCCAAAACCGGCGTCATCGATCCCGGCACCGACTGCCCCGCAGGAACGAATGCGGAAGTCGACTGGGTTCAAGTCTTGGTGGACGCGGGCTACACGCGCGAAGAAGCGAAGTGGCTGCGCAATCCCGCCAACCCGACACGCAGCCCCGTGCACGGCCAAAATCAAATGGCCTTTCGCGGCAAGGATCGGGCGAACGTCTACATCAATCCGACGTCGACGCCCGATCCTGGTCTCGTCGGCGTATCGGGGTCGATCGGCGAAGGTCTCGATCTCGATGGCGACGCGAACACCGGCTTCGCTAGTCCGACGGGCGAGAAAGGCATCGACAACAATTTCTACAAGGCGCTCGGGTGTTGGAAGACGTATCGCGGCCCGGCCCGGCTTTCGAGCGGGGCGCTGCTATTCAACGACGCGATGCGAAACGGCGCGTGGACCACGGTGATCGTGGTGTCCGGCAAAGGCGCCGATCCGATGAACGACAAGAACGTCAACGTCGGCTTCTACGCGAGCAGCGACAAAATGGTGAAGGAGGGCAAGGGCAATATCGCGCGCGACTACACCTTCCGCATCAAACCGCACGCGAAGTACGAAGGCATTCTTCCAGCACGCACATCGAATGGAAGGATCATCTCGACCGGTCCCGCGGACATCATGTTGCGCGACCCGAGCTACGCGCAGGACTTGGAGCTGTTGCGCGCACGCGTCGATTTGACGATGAAGCCCGATGGTTCTCTCACGGGTTACGTCGGCGGTTACCGTCCTTGGGAAACCGTATATAAAGGATGGGTCAACGCTCGCGGCACCGTGATCGAGGTGTTGACGTGGGTGCAATTGCCGGCTGTCTACTACACCTTGCGCCGCAACGCCGACTACAGTCCGACCGGACCCAGCGGCGAGAAGACGCATATCTCCTTCGCGTTGCGTGTCGACGCGCTTCCGGCGTTCGTGATGACGCCGGACGCCGGCAAGGAAGTCGCTTCGGTTCAATCTTATAAATCGATCGCGCCGAAGGAAGACAAGACCGGGCCCACTAGGTTGTACGCCGTTGTCGACGGCATTGTTCCCGATCGCGACGGTAAGATTCAGGCCGGACCTAACGCCGTGATTCTTCCGCTGTCCACCAGTTCCGCAGGCGTGAGTCAGTAACGTTCGGCGCGCAGAACGAGCTCGGCTCGAAGTATCTTCGACTGATAGCGCAGTGAACGCCGAGGACTAGATGCGGTGCGATACGTTTCGCTATTGCGCTCGGATTCTTAGCCGCGGTGCGGCTAGTGCGGGAAGGAACGGTTCAAATTTCCGGATTCCCGCTTTTGCGGGAATGACGGCACCAGGGACGCGCGACAGTTCACCCTCAGGGACTCCTCGTCGATAGTGGTTTGCACCCCTGTGCTTGGGCGACCAGCCACTTCTCTTCTTCGGCAAGGACGTCTTCGCCCAATCGGGCGGCCGCCGCGATGGGCAGCCAAGCGCGATATTCCTCGCGAGCGTCGCGCCGGGAACGGAAGCAGTAGCGCAAATACAGCTGATGGAACAGGCGAACGAACGCGTTGGCGTGGGTGGAGAGACTCGGATCGGTTTGTCCTGCCCCCAGGACGAGGATCGTCGTGCGCGCCACGTCGGCGAGCGGATTGCCGCGTGTCGCGTTCATCCAATCGATGATGACCGCCTTGCGACCGTCGATGAGGATATTGCCGGGATGAAAATCTCCATGGCACACGCGATCGTCATCGCGCATGGAAGCGAGCGCTTCCACGGCGCGCGTTCGCAGTGGCGCGGGAACGGCGGCGTTGCGGATTTTGCTTTCCAGATACCGGCGCTGCGCGCGCAGCTTTGCGGGTGAGGAGGCGGCGTGCAACTCGATGTGAAGATTCGCTAAGCGTTTGGCGAAACTGAAAACACGCCACGGCTTGCGCTGTAGCAGCTCCAGCATCGACGCGCCATCCCTGCGTTCATAGATCAAGCCGGTACGACTATCGATCTGAACGATCTCGCCGACGGCGGGAACGGGCAGCCGCGCTTCATACATAGCCCGCGCGATGTCGGCCTCGGTCTCGATGGCGGCGTGCGCCATCGAGGGATTGAAAAGCTTGACGACATAGCCCGGCCGCCACTCGTAGACATCGGCGGTGCGGCCGCGCGCCAAGAGGTTACCCAGGGATGGGCTTTTCAAGGCGGTTAGGTTTGTCTGCGTTGGGTTGTTCGGCTCGCCGCAAACCTACGTGCGCTTACGGCAAGCGCGGCAGCTTGTCCCAGACGCGCCGATCGTGCGCGGGGACGATTAGCAAATTCGGCATCGCTTCTTTGAGTTGATGCAGGCGCACCAGCATGTCGCGCACCGCCGCCGGATCTTCATCGACAAGGCGGCGCGCGAGCCACGGCCTCTCGGCCGGAAGCTCGATCCCCTCCATCTGCCACGCGAGATCGCCGATCAGCGCATACCGCTGTCCCGACGGCAAGGCGATAAAAGCAACGATCGATCCCGGTGTGTGACCGGGGGCCGGCACGAGAACGACACTGCCGTCGCCGAAGACATCGTAGCTCGACGCAAAGCCGAGATAGGGGCCGCCGCTGAAGCCGTATACGCGATAGTCGCGCGTACCGAGCGCCCGCGCGAGCGCCGTCGCCGGATGCCCACTGTTCACGAAATCCAACTCCTGCTGGTTCACCCAAACCGCCACGGCGCCCAGATCTTCGAGGCCGCTGACGTGATCCCAGTGTGCGTGCGTCAGCACGACCGCCGTCAGGCTTTGCGGTGCGATACCGCCGGCCTTGAGCTGATCGGCGACCGTCGGCTCCTTTGCATAGCGCGAGGTCGCCTGCATCAATTGCGGCGTCGTGCGGAAATGCGCATCCACGTTGCCGCCGAAGCCGGTGTCGAACAACAACGTCCCCTTCGGATGCTGCACTAGAATGCCGCCCATGCCGAACACGCGCTCATCGCCGAAGTCGCCGCCACGGTAAGCAAGCGCGGCGCGTGAATACATTTTGCCCGCGCGCAGCGCGCTCACTTTCAGGGTTGCGGGTGGATGCGCGGCCGGCACCTCGACCCGGAAATCGGCAGGCACCGGCAGACGCTGGCCGGAGAAGGTCATGGCCAGCACGCCGATGCCGGCGACGATGGCGAGCAGCAGGAACAAGAGGATTTTTTTCATCGCGGGTCCGTTGTTTATTCAGGTAGCGCCGACCACGCGGGATTGGCGGTCGTCGAGGGCAGGATACCAAGAGAAACCGCTGCGACTGTAGCATCCCCTCGGACGGATGGCGTCGTCCGCGGAGATTCCGGTCGTCCCGATCCCGGTTGAGACAACCCAGAGGCACGACTTCCAAGCTACAGATCGTATGTTCCGATCACGACCAGTCAACGTGCTCACTTCGGTTGAGTTTGTTGTGACTAGCCAAAGTCGCTCACGATCAGCGTAGTTCTAGTGCCCGTTGAGATCGGCGAACCGGTTGAGGTGATCGACAGTCTCTTGCGCAACCCCCGGACGCTGTGCGTTCCAGGTGTATACATGATCGAGTTGCTCAAATGTCGCGTTGCGTTGGTGTTTCAGCGAACTTACAGGACAGGAAATGCCGATCCTTTGTATGCAGTCGTCGACCGCGATGGAATGAGTCCAGTTAACTGCTGCTGCTCCACTTCACTCGACGCAAACACTAAGCAAGTGACAGCAGTCTTGGAGAAATTACGTCCTTCTCGCTGCGTTTTCTCATCAACTCTTGATCTCCGTGAGCGCTATCGACGTCTTTGCTCGTTTATGAGATTTTTTATACAAAAAAAGCGGAATGATTTTAAATGGCGTTCAGCTAGTTGACGTTGAAGCGACTGTGACAGCAAGATGACGAACCTCAGGCTGAACCTGGACCCTGGCATAACACACAGGGACGTCTGAGGCCCTGTGCGTCATATGTCGTTAACGTTTGGAGGAGACTTTAAACATGAAAGGTAAAACTTGGCTGTACGGCGCGGGGTTGTTTCTCGTCGCCACAGTCGCCCACGCGGTGCAAATAGGTCCGGATCCCACGGCCGCTTCTGTCGAGGCCGTTGGTCCGTTCGCAATATCCAGTCAGACGATACCCGGTAACGGC
>JBGPCS010000160.1:0-6389 GCA_041481875.1 Sulfurifustaceae bacterium | reverse complement strand
GGTGAGGGGCGGCGGTGCAAGAAATCGCGCTGTTTCCCTCACCCCAACCCCTCTCCCGGAGGGAGAGGGGTAATTAATAAGGCAAGATTTCTTAGCGCGCATCCACGCCACCGAACGGGCGCACACGGATTCGAGTGCGCTCCGCGGGACGCAACGCTAAAATCGATCGGGATCGTCCTACGCGGCACATGAACGACGAAGATTTGATCTGCGGACTGCACGCGGTGTTGACGGCGTTGAAGCAGCATCCGGAACGCGTCGCGGCGATATGGGTCAACGCCGAGCGCGCGGACAAGCGGATGAACGAAGTGATCGACGCGGCGCGCGACGCGCGCGTGAAATTTCACCCGGTGCCGCGCGCCAAACTCGACAAGCTCGCCGACGGGCAGCGCCACCAAGGCGCGATCGCGCGGTTGCGCTCGATTGAAGTCGGTGGCGAGGCGGAGCTGTCCGAATTCCTCACGAAGCTCCCGCCCGCACCGCTGCTGTTGATTCTCGACGGCGTGCAAGATCCGCATAACTTCGGCGCGTGCCTGCGAGTCGCCGATGCTGCCGGGGTGCACGCCGTCATCCTGCCGCGCGATCGCACCGCGCCGCTGTCGGCGGTTGCGCGGCGGGCCGCGAGCGGAGCGGCCGAGACGGTTCGCCTATTCCAGGTGACCAATCTCGCGCGCGCTCTCGATGCAATCAAACAGGCGGGGGTGTGGCTTTACGGCACGGCCGAAGACGCGCCGGAGGATATTTACGACACGCATCTCACTGGTTCGCTGGCCCTAGTGTTGGGCGGAGAGGGTGACGGATTGCGGCGGCTCACGCGCGAACATTGCGATCGGCTGATTCGCATTCCCATGGCAGGCAAGGTCGAAAGCCTGAACGTATCGGTCGCGGCGGCTATAATCTTGTACGAAGCGCTGCGGCAGCGAAAGCGGGAGGATCGGGCCAGTTGAACATGGCACAATGAGCGATGCCCGCGCCGCGCCGATATTCGGAGGAGTCTAGTGGCGTCGGCTAACGGCTGCCAGCAAGTAAGAAGAGAAGTGCGACTTGTTGATAGGCGGGATTGATCATCAGCGGTCGCCGCAAACGAAAATACGATCCATACTTGTCTTGATTTTGGGGAGGAGGACGATGGGATCTCGGCTTCTAGCTTGCCTGGGCGCGGTTGTATGCCTGTGCGTAATTGTTCTTACGGGTTGTGGCCGCGGTGACCTGAGAAGCCGGTCGGTGTCTCACACCGTTGTCCTATCGTGGGCGCCCAACCACGAAAAGGGCGTTAACAGCGCCGGCGGCGGCTATCAAGTAACTGTCAGCGGTCAGCCGACCATCTCTATTCCGTATGTATCGGGACCCACCGCACCCACATCGACGGTTACCACGTTGCTGACGGGGAATTACACGGTGACGGTGCGTGCTTTCGCGGCGCTCGATACCCAAGGCGGCAGCACCGGTAGCATCAGTTCGCCCTCGCAGGCGCTCACCGTGAGCGTGCCGTAAATTTTGAATGCCGGGCGGGATACTCCCATGAGACCACGGTTACGCTCGATCGCGATAGTTTCGTTGATCGGTGTCGTCCTCACCTTGCCCGCTGCTCGGATTTCGGCCGTTGCGTTCGCGCCGCCGGTTCCGATCTGGTCGGCCGCGTCTGCGTACGTTCAGGGCGAGGTACTGGTGAAGTTCAAGTCGACGACCGGTGTGCAAGAGCGTGCCGCGGCGGTGACGGTGCGAGGACACTCCGTCCTCGCGAGCGTGGAGCAGCTCGGCTGGGTGCATGCGAAGATCGACACCGGCCAAACGGTGGAGATGGCGCTCGCGGCCTATCGAAGCGACCCGAATGTCGAGTATGTCCAGCCGAACTACATCTATCACGCCACAGCGGTGCCCAACGACCCGCAATACGGTCAGCTTTGGCCGTTCAAGAATACCGGGCAGACCATCAATAACTCGCTAACGCAGCCTCCGTCGTCCGCCATTTTCTCGACCAACAACCCCGGCGCGGCGGGCGATGACATGAACATCGAACTGGCTTGGGATCACATCACCGATTGCAGCAGCGTCGTGGTGGCGGTGGTGGATTCCGGCGTCAATTACAATCAAGAAGATCTCGCCATCAACATGTGGAACGGCGGCCCGAGTTTTCCAAACCACGGCCGCGACTTTGTCGACAACGATAACGATCCGATGGATCTCAACGGCCACGGCACCCACGTCGCCGGCATCATCGGGGCTGCCGGCAACAACGGCCTAGGCACGACGGGCGTATGTTGGAAGGCCAGCATCATGGCGGTGCGCGCGCTGGATGCCTCGGGCAGCGGGACGACGGCAGCGATCATCCAGGGTATCAACTTCGCGGCGGTGAACGGCGCCAAGGTGATCAACATGAGCTTGGGCGGCGCGGGTTTCGACCAGGCCTTCAGCGACGCGATTAGCAGTGCGCAGTCCAGCGACATAGCGGTGGTCGTCGCCGCGGGCAACGCCGCGTCGAACAATGACATCACGCCGACTTACCCGTGCAACTTCACTCAGCCGAACTTAGTTTGTGTCGCCGCGCTCGACCAGAGATACGCGCTCGCGAGCTTTTCGAATTTCGGAGCGACGAGCGTCGATGTGGGCGCGCCGGGGACGAACGTCCTGAGTGCGTGGGCTGGTGCGGCGACGACGATCAACGATAATTTCAATACCGGCGGTGTGCTCAACTGGAATACCTCCGGCGGTGGATGGGCCTACCGCTTGCTGCCGCCCAGCTCGACTGACGCGCTGGTCAATCCCGCAACTTTTCCTTCGGGTACATACGGCAACAACGCGGACAACCGGGTCTATCAGACTTTCAACCTCAGCGGGAAGAACGCGGCAACATTGAATTTTTTCGGCCAAGTCACCATCCAAGCAGGCGATTCTCTCAACGTCAACTATCGAAGCAGCGGCGGCGATCCGTTCGCGGGGGGCGTTCAGCTGATTGGAGGTAGCGGGACCACCGGCGGGATCGCGCCTTTTTCCTTCGATCTTTCCCCTTGCATCAGCGCTACGTGCTCTGTGGGTTTTCAGTTGTTGAGCGATGCGAGCGGCACGGCTCAGGGAGCCGGCATTCTCGCCTTCAGCATTGAGACGCTGCAACTAAACACCACCAGTTATAACACCATCAGTGGCACCTCCATGGCCACGCCGGAAGTCGCGGGGCTCGCCGCGATGCTGCGCGCGTTTCAACCGCAGTACACGTACGCAGATACTGCCAACGCCATCAAGAACGGCGGCAGACCCATCGCCGCCCTCGCCGGCAAAACCACGAGCGGCAAAGCGGTGGATGCCATGTCGATACTCGCCTATATCAACCCGCCCACGGGTCTGGCCGCCGCGGTGCAATAGGGCGCGGTATGCGCGCGGTGATGGAGCCGGACCAATGCTATGTGAACCGGATCGGCAGCGACGTAAGAACGCAGCTAACGCCGTAACGTGGGCGGTTTGTTGTTTATCCATTCCTGCTTGCTGCGAAGAAAGCCGGTGAAGCTGTTCGGGTACCAGTGACCGTGCTGGTCCACGAACTGCTTCAACACCGGTTGCGTCCGATATCTTTCCTTCAGGAAATTTCCGTAGGCTTCCGCCTCTTCGGGCGTGAGGTTTGGCAACTGGTGATGAATGTTCGCCATGGCATCGAGCATCATTTCCGCCGCGCACTCGACCTTCTTGCGCAGCGTCTTGTTGACCGACTTATCGAGCGGCTTGCCGTCGTAGATGAAGGGTCGCAACTCGGGATGGCTGATGAAAAACTGATCGATGCTGACCCACAAGTTGTACGCTCCCTGCACCGAAGCGCTGCGAATCGTGCGCCGCGTGTCTTGTAGCTGCGCGCGCAAGATGAAAACGGAAATGATCACCACCACGCTGGCGACCCAGGTTCCGAGGGCGGATGCCCATTCGGCGTACGCACTGGCCCATTCCGAATTCATAACATTCCCTCCCGTGGTTGGCCCAAAAGGGCGTTAGCCGATCTGCTTGATCATGTAACGCGATTCGGCGCCGTAAGAATGCTCGACGTGAGCCAGCGCTTCCGTCGGGCCGGTCGCGAGTTGAAATCCCAGCCGCTCCCAGTAGCCGCGCGAACCTTGGACGGAAACGAGAGTGACTATCTTGTGTCCATGCTTGGTGGCGACTCGAAGCGCGCGCTCAACCAAGCCGGCGGCGATACCGAGCCGGCGATGCGTACGCAGCACCGCAACGTCGTGAATGAAATAGCAGTCGTCTTTGCCCTCGAGGTTACTGAGCGCCTTGTTCAGTAACGGGGGCGAGTCCAGACGGCTCGGATGGGAAAACATATAAGCGACTGCGATTTCATCGGACAAGCAGATCCAACAACCCTCGGGACAGCGATGCAGCTTGGCGGCGTACACCGGCAGATCCTCGACGAATTGGTCGATGTAAGCGTCGTGTTGGATGTGATCAACATCTGCCAAGTGCTTGGAGGTCATCGGAAGAAATCGCAACGCCATGGTTTCGGTCGGCCGGGTTGACGCACTCTTACGCGGGGTTCCGTGGTCGGGAGTCGTGTCACTTTAAGGGATATGCGAGGAATTTGCCGCAGCGTGCTCGGATCTGTAAGGCTTGTCCGCCCCGCGGCAACCCTTTAGAATGCCGCGTTCTTAAACGCCTCCACAGCTTGCTGTCGAGGCGGTACTCCTTGCCTCACCGCCCCCCCTGCGAACCGCATGGCGGGAGGCTTTAATCCGAGAGGAGCACCATGCGTCACTACGAAGTCGTGTTTCTGGTCCATCCGGACCAGAGCGAGCAAGTGCCGGCTATGATCGAGCGGTATCGCACGCTCATCGAAGGCGGCAAGGGCGCGATCCATCGCCTGGAAGATTGGGGCCGCCGCCAGCTCGCTTATTCCATTAATAAGGTGCACAAGGCGCACTACGTGCTCATGAACATCGAGTGCGGCCTGGAAACGCTGCGCGAGCTCGAAAGTGCGTTCAAGTTCAACGACGCCGTGCTGCGCTCCCTGGTTATCAAGCGCGAAGCCGCTGTCACGACAGCGTCGCCGCTGGTCAAGGAGAAAGAGGAAGGCGCGAAGCCGGTTTCCGCCGAAGAGTCCCCCTTGTCCGAAGATGCCCCGGTCGAGCCCACCGAGGAACGTCCCGCCGAATTGGCGAAGGAGTAACCCATGTCGTCGCGCTTCTTCCGTCGTAAGAAGTACTGCCGCTTCACCGCGGAGAAAATTGCCGAGGTTGATTATAAGGACCTCGCCATCCTGAAAACTTTCGTCACCGAAACCGGACGCATCATTCCGTGCCGCAATACCGGCACCAAAGCGCGCTTTCAGCGCCAACTCGGGCGCGCCATCAAGTACGCGCGCTTCCTCGCGCTCATTCCGTACTGCGATAGTCACTGAGGCGGAGGATCGATGGAAGTTATTTTGCTAGAAAAGGTGCGCAATCTCGGCAGCCTCGGCGACCAAGTGAAGGTCAAAGCCGGATTCGGCCGCAACTACCTCATTCCCTACGGCAAGGCGGTAACCGCGACCGAGGAGAACCGCGCGAAATTCGAAACGCGCCGCGCCGATCTCGAGCGCGCGCAGACGGACGCGCTCGACCGCGCGCGCAGCCGCGCGCAACGGTTGAACGGCTTTACCGTGCAAATCGTGCGTAAAATCGCGGAAGACGGCGCAATGTACGGTTCCGTCACGAATCGCGATATCGCCGAAGCGGTAACGCAAGGCGGGTTCGAGTTGGAGCGGGCCGAAGTAGTCATGTCGCAGGGTCCGCTAAAAACCATCGGCGATCACGAACTGCCCATTACGCTGCATGCCGAGGTGAGCGTCAAAATCATCGTGTCGGTGATCGGAGAGTCGTAGTTCGTATTATAATCTCGTCCGTCGGCGCGGATTCGCGCCGACGGATACCGACAGCAGTCACCCTCCAGTAAAGTTTTTCCGAGGGAAGTGCAGATGACGGTAGACGCGCTGAAAGTCCCGCCTCAATCAATCGACGCCGAGCAATCTGTCCTCGGCGGTTTGCTCCTCGATAACCAACGCTGGGACGCGATCGCCGATCGTATCGGCGTCGACGATTTTTATCGGCGCGAGCACCGTCTCATCTTCGGCGCGATTTCCGCGCTTTGTAACGAGAATAGCCCGGCGGATGTGATAACCGTCTCCGAGCGGCTGGACCAGACCGGAGACCTCGAGGGCGCGGGCGGCTTGGCGTACTTGGGCGCGCTCGCGAATAACACGCCGAGCGCCGCGAACGTGCCGGCGTACGCGAACATCGTGCGCGAGCGATCCATTTTGCGCCAGCTCCTCGCGACCGCATCCGAAATCAGCGAGACCGCCTACAGTCCGGGCGAACGGTCCGCGGGCGAGGTGCTCGACTTCGCCGAGAAGCGCATCTTCGACATCAGCG
>JBGPCS010000159.1:0-6397 GCA_041481875.1 Sulfurifustaceae bacterium | reverse complement strand
GTGGAGCAAGCGGTACGAGCGGTACCAGTGGAACAAGCGGTACGAGCGGTACCAGTGGAACAAGCGGTACGAGCGGGACGAGCGGGAGTCCTGGTGGTGATGAAGATCCGGACTCGGCAGGCACCACCGAAGACCCCGATTCTTCCGATACCTACCCGTGTCCCGACTCGGGCGGTGGAGACGGTGGCCCAGCTAGCAGAGTATTCAAGGCGTGGACGGAGGTTCTAAGGATTGGCCAATCAGGATCACGCTTCAATCCTTTGGGGCCTGGAAGTTTGATGCAGCCGGCCGGGGAAAACCTTGGAAATGGGAATCACCTCATTCGGGGATTTCCTACATGGCAAACCGGCAAAGGGAACATTGACCCCAATCCGGAATCTAGTGGTCGCGGAACCGTTGACTCCGATGCCTTGAACGCATACATGGTTGCTCAGATTCGGCGTATCGTTGACCCACCAAAGCCATTTTAGGTCATGCGAGTATTCGTTTTTGGATATCCATCTAACATTGGCGGCGCTAACACAGAATATTGGCACTCTATTAAGCTCTGGCGACGCTTCGGACTTCAGGTAGAGATAATCACACTCGTCGATCCTGATCCTACCTGGAGCGCTAATCTACGTTCGATTGGGTGCACGACGCATACCTGCGGAATTGCAGAGCTAAACCAGATCAAGGGTCTTGGCGGTTCAGTAGTTCTTCACTTCTGCCACGAAGACTTCTGCCTTGTGGCGGCTCAGCTCCGAGACGTCGGATGCAAGTTGGTCTGGATCAACTGCATGACTTTCTTATTCGATCATGAGCGCACTTTTTTCTCACGACATGGATTGCCTGACGCGTTCGTGTTCCAGAGTGAGTTTCAGCGAAGTCAGTTGGAGTCTCAGTTGAGCGAGTGGGGCTATGACAATTCTATGGGACACTTGATACATGGAGCATTCGACCTCACGTCTTATGAGTTCCAGCCTTTCCCTCATCCTGAGGGTAGTGAGTTCATCGTTGGACGACTGGCTAGGCCCGATCCTGCGAAGTGGTCGCGCAACATATGGCAAGTTTATGCTTCTATCCCCTATAAACCACTACTCGCGAGGGTTATGGGGTGGACGACCGAAATCGAAAGAAAGTGTGGGAGGCCACCTGATTGGGTCCAAGCTCTCGACCCGCAGTCGGAGCCGGCGGGCGTGTTCATGTCAACCCTACACTGTCTGCTGCCGATAAATGGTGGCGCGAGAGAGAACTGGCCACGAGTGGGATTGGAAGCGATGGCATTGGGCGTTCCGATAGTCACAGAGAATCAATGGGGCTGGCGGGAAATGGTGGAACATGGTGTAACCGGTTACTTAGCCAACAACGAGGAGGAACTTGCGTTGTACGCGGCGCAGCTTGCGTACAACGAGGATCTCCGGCTGCAAATAGCTCGAGCCGCACGCATCCGGCTTGAGACCATTGCAGATCAATCGTCACTACACAAGAGATGGAAGAAACTGTTTTCAAAGCTTATGTTCGCTTGAGTGCCGCAGGTGTTGGGATTAATTGCCATCTAACAATGTCATGCAGCTGACGACGCTTCGCGCCGTAGGTTGATGCCAAGCGCTTAGCCGGAAAACTTGAGTCCTCGATCGAAGCGCCCGTCGATTAATATAAACGCGACGCGACACGGCTTACCCGAGCGGTTGCTCCACGCGTGATTGGTGCCTCGCTGCACCACTACGTCGCCGGCCCGCACTATTACTTCGGAGTCGTCGAGCACCAGCGTAATCTCGCCTTCGAGGACGATGCCATAGTCCACCGTTTCGGTACGATGCATTAGCGGGTGCGGACCGCCGGGCTTGAACGTGGACGCCTTCTCACCTCCGATCGCGGCAAAGATTGCCCGCGCGCCGATTGCGTCGAGCTTGTGAATTGACGGATCCTCGGGCGGGAACTGGATGACGCGTATCACCGTTCCGTTCGCCGGCGCCGCCAGCGCGAGTTTTTGCGCGGTCGGATCGCGCTCGACCGCGGCGAGCGGCACGGGCGTAGCATGCGTCGCCCAGATTTGGGCGGAGAAATAGTTTGGCCGCTGCGGATTCGTCACCACGGCGGGCGCCGGCCCATCCTCCAGCACAATCGCCTTGCCGGCGGCGTCATGACCGGTGACGATGCGCCTCACATTTGTCGACATAGTTCCTCCTTGTCATCGCTAGAGAAGCGGCAGATTGCCGCACCCGTGCACGCATGTCGAGCCACGTTGCGCTTGAAAACATCGGTGGCGGGCGATATCTTTCCTTTTGTGACTCGATACCACGTCAAGGTAAAGTTGACGACTTGGCTTCTCGCCGCGGCGTTCCTCGCCATCCAGGCGATCGCCTTTGCCCACGAGATCAAGCACGACCTTCAGCAGCACGATGCATCCTGCGCGCTGCACGTTTACGCCGATCATCTCGGCAAGGCCCCGACTGCCAGCGCGGGTTTCACGCCGGTCGTGCTGCCGGACACGACCTTCATATCCCCCGATGCAGTCGCCGTTCACGCTTCGCCCGGGCCCGGCTATCACAGCCGCGCTCCTCCAGCCTCCTCCGTCGCAGTCGCTTAGATTCAGTAGCAGGAATTTCCCGGAAGCTCGCTTCCGGGCCAATGGATTTCTGGAGGAAAACGCAAATGACGCGTTACACAATATGCGCTGCCGCGCTGACGGCGGCGATCACCGGATCGGCGCTGTCCGCTGAACCGGCTAACCCGGAACAACGTTTACGCAACGTCGAGCAGCGACTCGATCGCATTGAATCCGCTCCCGCGCCGGCGGCGCTACCGGCGAATCCGACCTCATCGCCTTCGAGTTTCAACCCAGCGATCTCGGTGATCTTGTCCGGCATCTACACCAATCTCTCGCAGGACCCCGCCAACTTCCGCATCACGGGTTTTCCGGTTCCGGATGGTGTGGACATCGGACCTGGGCAACGCGGGTTCAGCTTGGCGGAGAGTGAGCTGGCGATATCCGGCAACATCGATCCGTACTTTTACGGACTGTTGACGTTCTCGATCCATCCCGACGACACGACATCGACGGAAGAAGCGTTCATTCAAACGATCGCGCTGTCGAACGGGTTTACCGCCAAGGGAGGACGGTTCTTTTCGAGCATCGGCTATCTCAACGCGCAGCACGCGCATACCTGGGACTTCGTCGATGCGCCGCTCGCGTATCAAGCGTTCCTCGGCACGCAGTTCGGCGACGACGGCGTGCAGCTCAAATGGCTTGCGCCGACTGACTTGTTCTTGGAATTCGGCGCCGAGATCGGGCGCGGACGGCCGTTCCCCGGGACCGATCGCGACAAGAACGGATCGGGAGCGGGAACCGTATTCGCACACGTCGGCGGCGACGTCGGCGTGAGCCAAAGCTGGCGCGCTGGATTGTCGATGCTGCGTACCGGCCCGCGGGACCGCGAGTTCGCCGACACCGACATCAACGGCAACGCCGTGACGAACGCGTTCAGCGGCGACGCGCGCGTCGGGATCGTGGATTTCGTGTGGAAATACGCGCCCAACGGAAATCCGACGTATACGAACTTCAAGCTGCAAGCCGAATACCTGCGTCGGCGCGAAAGCGGTGATCTTACGTTCGACATAGATACCAATGACGGCAATCCCCATGTGGCACAGCTCGCACCGTTCGACAGCAAGCAATCCGGTTGGTATCTGCAAGGCGTCTACCAGTTCATGCCGTATTGGCGTATCGGACTACGCACCGAGAAGCTGAATCCGGGCAGCTTCAGCGCCGCCGCGAACGACGTGAATCTGGTGCCGCGCGATTTCAGTCCGACGAAGAACACGGTGATGGTGGATTACAACCCGAGCGAGTTCAGCCGCATCCGCTTGCAATACGCGCGCGACGAGTCGCGCCAGGGCCTGCCGGACAAACAATGGTGGCTCCAGTACCAGATGAGCCTCGGCGCCCACGGCGCGCATCAATTCTGATGAAGCCCTCACCCCTTGCCCTCTCCCGAAGGGAGAGGGGGAGTCGGTGAAAAGAAACCAATTTGATTGGAGCATGGACATGAAAAAATTTCTCAGTGCAGTAGTTGCCATCGCGGCGCTCGCAAGCGCGCAACCGGCGGCGGCGCTCGAAGTGTTCGCGTGCGAACCCGAATGGGGCGCGCTGGTGCAGGAATTGGGCGGCGACCGCGTGTCGGTGTACGTCGCGACCACCGCGTTCCAGGACCCGCATCGCATCCAAGCGAAGCCAAGCCTACTCGCGCGCGCGCGCCGTGCGAATCTCGTCGTCTGCACCGGCGCCGAACTTGAGATCGGCTGGCTGCCTGTGGTGCTGCGTCAATCCGGCAACAGCGCCGTGCAACCGAACCAGCCCGGCTACTTCGAGGCAGCGGATTATGTACAGCGGCTCGAAGTCCCCACGGTGTTGGATCGTGCCGCCGGTGACGTGCACGCCGCGGGCAATCCGCACATCCAGACCGATCCGCGCAATATCGCGCGCGTCGCAACCGCGCTCGCGAAGCGTTTAGCCGACATCGATCGAGCTAACGCCGCACTTTATGAAACCCGCTATCGCGATTTCGCCAAACGCTGGGACGCGGCGATTCAGCGCTGGACCGCGCAGGCGGCGGCGCTCCAAGGCGCGCCGATCATCGTGCACCACAAGGCGTTTTCCTATCTGGAGAACTGGCTGGGATTACGCGAGCTGGCGACACTCGAACCGAAACCCAGCGTGGAGCCCACCAGCACGCATCTCGCCGAGGTGTTGGATATGGTAAAGCGGCAACCCGCAAAGATGATCGTTCGATCGGTATACAACGATGCACGCGCGTCGGAGTATCTTGCCGAACGCACCAACATCCCAATCGTCGTCGTCCCATTCACTGTAGGCGGATCGGAGCGGGCGAAGGATTTGTTCGGCTTGTTCGACGATACTGTGCAGCGACTGATGGATGCGCGCGGATGAGCTTCGAAGGACTGCAATGGAGCATTCTCGGACCCGCGTTTTGCGCGGGCCTACTGGTGCTCGCGACGCACGTGCCGATGGGGAACCAAGTGTTGGCGCGCGGCATCGTGTTCATCGATCTGGCGATCGCGCAGATCGCGGGCTTGGGCGTGATCGCCGCCGACGCGATGGGCTGGGAGCCGGAAGGTTTCGCGGTGCAAGTCGCGGCCGCGGGCGCCGCGCTCCTCGGCGCGTTGCTGCTCACACTTACGGAAAAACGTTGGCCGGAAGTGCAGGAGGCGCTGATCGGCGTGTTGTTCGTGCTCGCGGCGAGCGTAGGCATCCTGCTGCTCGCGAACAATCCGCACGGCGGAGAACACTTAAAGGATTTACTGGTCGGGCAGATCCTTTGGGTCGGCTATCGTCAGTTGCTCTCCGTCGCGCTACTGACCGCGGTCATCCTCGCGGTTTGGTTCGGCGCACGCGCACGGCTCGGTCGGATCGGGTTCTATGCGCTGTTCGCCATCGCCGTCACGGCGTCGGTACAGCTCGTCGGCGTGTATCTCGTGTTCGCCAGCCTGATTGTACCCGCGCTCGCCGCGCGCTTTCATTCGCGCCGTCGCCAGCTGCCGGTCGGCTATGGCGTCGGCGTCAGCGGCTATGCGGTGGGGCTGGTGGCGTCGGCGTTGTTCGATCTACCAAGCGGCGCGGTCGTGGTCTGCGCGCTTGCACTTATCGGAATGATCGCCGGCGCGTCGGGCAGATATCGCCGGACGGCGGGCGGATGACGGTGAAAATTCCAAACCAGACGCTCATCGCTTCGAGCACTTGCCCCGCTTCTTCATTCCCTCGCACACGCCATAGAGATAGAGCGAATGGTCCTCGATGATGAACCCGGCCTTCTCGGACACGCTGCGCTGGCGCTGCTCGATCGCCGGATCGTAGAACTCGAAAACTTCCCCGCACTCCACGCAAACCATATGATCGTGATGCCCGCCGCGGTTGATCTCGAACACCGAGCGATCGCCTTCGAAGTGGTGCCGAATAACGATGCCGGCGGTCTGGAACTGAGTTAGCACGCGATACACGGTGGCGAGCCCAACCTCCTCTCCGCTCTCGCGCAGACGATGATAGACCTCCTCCGCCGTCAAATGCGGATGCTCCGTGGACTCGAGAATTTCCAAGATCTTCAGGCGCGGTAATGTCGCCTTCAGCCCCGCTTTCTTGAGGTCGGTATTGGCATCGGGCGCGCGTTCTTGAGTCATCGTGATGAAGGCCCCGGTCGCTTCGGGTATGATTCCGGGTCCAGTCTAAAGGACTTGAAGAAGCAACACCAAAACATGCGAACCCAGCGCGGCATCGCGATCGTATTCACGCTGTTACTGACGGCAGGCTGTATTACTTCGTATAAGCCCGAAATTCAGCAAGGCAACGCCATCACCCAGGATATGGTGGAGAAACTGAAGCCCGGCATGACCAAGAGCC
>JBGPCS010000158.1:0-6399 GCA_041481875.1 Sulfurifustaceae bacterium | reverse complement strand
TCCAAATAGCCCGCAACGAGCGGAAGCAAGTCCATATTCTCGAAACTTGCGCTCGTTACCTGCACCTTGAAGCTGAAGCCGTTCGGATAACCCGCCTCGGCGAGGAGCTTCTTCGCCTTCTCCGGATTGTAAGTGAACAGCTCCTGCACCGACGCCGGCATTTTTTCGAGCGGCTCAAAGTAGCCGACATAGTCCGGATGCATGGGATAAGCGAACAGCTCGGCGTTGCCGCCGTAGTAGGAGCTGACGATCTCTTGCTTGTTGACGGCGAGATTCAGCGCGCGGCGCACGCGGATGTCGTCGAACGGTTTCTTGTCGACGCGCATCGCCAAGAAATTGCCGGCCTGGCTCAGCCACCTTGACCACTTGAGCTGCGGCGCGCTCTTTTTCAGCTCATCGACCGCGGTCCAGCGTACCACCTCGAGCATGTCGATCTTCGCGGTGCGCAACGCCGTGTGCTGCGTCGCCTCGTCCTTGATGGTGCGATAGACCAAATTGTCCACGAACGGGATCTTGTACGCGGTCCCGCCGATTTTCTCCCGGTCCCAGTAGTTCGCGTTCTTCGCGTACGTCTGCGAGTTGCCTTGGATGAACTCGGCGATCTGGAACGGCCCGGTGCCGACGTGATTTTTCCAGTCCCTGGCATCGAGCGTGCCGAACTCCTTCGGCATAATGCCGGAGTAGTAGCCCCAGCCGAAGCGGTAGTCCCATTCGGCGTTGAACTCCTTGAACTTGAAGACGACGGTGTGTTTGTCGCGCGCCTCGACCTTGTCGACGTGGTCGAAATAGGTCGGGATCTTCTTCGGGCTTTTGTTGAGTCGATCAAAACTGAAAACGACGTCTTCCGCCGTGAGCTCGCGTGCCTTCATCACGCCGGGTTTATCCGGCAACATCACGCCTTTGCGCAGCTTGATCACGACGGTCAGCGGGTTCTCCCATTTCCAGCTTTCGGCGAACTCACCGCGAATCGCGTCGCTCGGCAGCCAGGCGTCGGAGACGAAGCGGTACTTGCCGCCCTTGCGCACGCTCTTGTCGAGGTCACCGACGAACAGCTGCTCGAAATACATGCCGGTGTCGTGATTTTGTTTCCAGTGCCATTCCTGCAAATCCCACGACAACACCGATAGCGTGGGAAAAACCGTGGTGACTTGCAGCGTTCCGCCGTATTGCGGTGTGGTCGCGGCGACGGCGGCGACGCCGACACCGGCGAGGGCTAGCGAAAGCGCCACCGCCGTCCCGATGGTTCGCGCTTTCGATGTAGTGCAAAGCGGGCGTCTACGCGCGCTCATTGTCGATCTGATGTCTCTCATATCCCCCTCCTGTTGCGATCTGAAATAGACGATGCGGTCCAGTTTCACCGGCTGCCGCGCATGCGCGGATCCAGCAGATCGCGCAATGCGTCGCCGAACACGTTGATGGCATAAACGACAATCGTCAGACAAAGACCCGGCACTAACGCGAGCCACGGTCCTTGGTACATATAAGTACGCGCGCTACCGCTCAACATCCCGCCCCAGGTCGGCGCGGGCGGCGGAACGCCTAGCCCCAAAAACGACAATCCCGCCTCGGCAAGAATCGTCGTGCCGACGCGCGACGTGAACAGCACGATCACGACCGGCATCACGTTCGGGAGAATATGGTGCCATAGAATCCGCGGCGCGCTCGCGCCGACCGACTGTGCCGCGTGCACGTACATGTGCTCGCGCACCGACACCACGGCGCTGCGAACGATGCGCGAGCCGGCAATGCCGAAAAGCAGCGCGAGAACTCCGATGATTTGCGGCATGCCGGGACCGAGCACCGCCACCGCGACGATCAGAATGACGAGCCCCGGGAACGATTGCCACGCGTCGACGAAGCGCTGCGTGATCAGGTCGACGCGCCCGCCGACATAGCCGCTGACGACTCCAATCAGGAGCGAAACGACCGTCGCGAGCCCCGCCGCGCAGAACCCGATGATGACCGAGAGCTGCGCGCCGTACAGAATGCGCGACAGCAGGTCGCGGCCGAGATAATCGGTGCCGAGCGGAAACGTCGCCGATGGCGGCCGCATTCGGTTGATCGGGCTAATTTCGTTGACGCCGTGCGGCGCGAGCACCGCGGCGAAAATGCCGCAGAGCAAAAACAGCAGAAAAATCACCGCACCGGTCGCACCGAGCGGCTTCTCGCGGAATAACCGCACGACAAAGTCGACAACGGCATTGCGCTCGCGTTCCGGTTTAGGCAGAGCGACGGTCGCGAGGTCGGTCATCAGCGATACCTCACCTTGGGATCGAGAACGCCGTAGCTGAGATCGACGAGCAGATTGATGAACATCACGGCGGCTCCGACGATCAAGAAGATGCCGCTGATGATCGGGTAGTCGCGCGAGCTGACGGACTCGATGAGCAACAATCCCATTCCAGGAATGACGAAGATCTGCTCGATGATCACGGCGCCGCCGATCACCACCGCGACCTCAAGGCCGATCAGGGTGAACACCGGAATCAACGCGTTGCGCAGCGCATGGCGTGCGACGACGAGCCGTTCGCTCAAACCCTTCGCCCACGCCGTGCGTATGTAATCCTGCCGCAGCACCTCGAGCATGGTGGTGCGCATCAAGCGCATGGTAATCGCCGAGAACGATATCCCGAGTATCACCGACGGCAATAGCATCTGTCGCAGGTTCGCGATCGGATCCTGGAAGAACGGCGTGTACTTTAATTCCGGCGCCCAGCCCCACCATATCGACGGGAACACCATGACGAGCGTGCCGAGCCAGAAGCTCGGGATCGCGAGCATGAGGATGGAGATCGAACGCGTGGTGTAGTCGCCGGTGGTGTCCTGGCGGATCGCGGAGTAAACGCCGACGGGGATGGCGATGACGATCGACACGATCATCGCGAGCAGCGCCAGCTCCAGCGTCACGGGCATGCGCGCCATGACTTCTTCCAGCACCGGCCGGTCTTGCCAGAGCGAGCGCCCGAGGTCGCCGTGCAGCAGATCCCCGGCCCAGCGAAAATATTGCACATATATCGGCTGATCCAAACCGAGCGCTGTCTCGATCGCCGCGCGGTCCTTGTCGGCCGCGAGCGGATTTTGCGCCAGCATTAAGTCGATGATGCTGCCTGGAATCAGCCGCACGCTGACGAAGACGATGATGCTCGCGAAAACGAGAGTGGGAATGAGCGCAAGCAGCCGACGAAGGATATAAGCCTGCATCGCTCAGCGCTCCGGGGCGAGAATAGGCGTCATGCGCGCTTAGCCCATCGTCGCGAACGATTGCCTTTGTCGAGCATCGCCTACCTCCTTCAGACGCAGTGTCGTGAGGCCCTAACCCGGCCGCTACGTTTACCGTCCAGCGGCGACCGGTAGCGTACTAGGTGGCACACTACTTTAGTCCACCTCGCTTCATCCTGTGAAGCGGTTGCGATTGACGCTGTCCTTTTTACGCTAATGACGCGGAACACCATACACTGTGTATGGCGAGGCTGCTCGTTCGGCGATGAACGGAGCGGCGCCACGGGATACTGCGGTTCGGGACAAGAACTAGACTCAGTTCCCGGCAGGCACGATGATGCGAGGATCGAGCGGCTCGGCATAGAGCGCGGCGACGTCCGCTGCGCGCCGCTCCAGCACGCAGCGCAGGTTGATCGAGCGTTTATCGGTGATCTCACCCGCGCTCGGCGACGGCGGCTCGCTCAGTATCAGCAGGCGCGCAATTTGCGTGCTGCTCCCTTTGCGCGCGCGATTGAACACCGCCAGTCGCTCGGCAAGCCGCGTGCGCAGATCCCCGCCGTTCGCCGCGCCGAGCCACACGAGCGCGCCGAGCCACGGTCGGTCGGGCGCGGCAATGACTGCCTCATAGATCAACGGCTGCAGCGCATCGACCAGGTCGCGCCGCAAGATGCCCGCTTGCACCCACGTACCGGATTGCAGCTTGAAATCCTCGGCGAGACGCCCGGCGAATTCCAAACCGGAGAGTGGCTCGGCGGGATCGATCCAGCGCACCGCGTCGCCGGTGCGAAAGTAACCTTCGTCATCGAACGCCGCGCGGTTCAGCTCGTCGTTCCGATGATAACGCGCCATGATATGCGGCCCCTTGATGCGCAACTCGTAGCGGTCGCCCGACGGTACGAGCTTCAGCGTAGCGCCCGGCAATGGCAAGCCGATCAAACCGCTGCGCTCGACGTTCCAATGAACGGAGGTGCCGGTCGCCGTCGATTCGGTCATGCCCCAACCGGTCCCGAACGGCAAGCGCTCGCCGAGCTCCATCACCGCCAGACGCTGCATGCGTTCCCATATCGTTTGCGGCAGCACCGCGCCGCCGTAAGAGAGCCCGCGCAAGTTCTTGAAGAAATTGCGACGCAGATCGGCGTCGCGTTCGAGCGCGTCGGCGAGCATCGCGTACGCCGCCGGTACCGATCCAAAACCGGTGGGCGAAATCTCACGCAGATTTTCGATCGTCTCGTTGAATCTTCCCGGAAGCGGGCGACCACCGTCGACGTACAGCGTTCCAGTGACCCGCAATACGCCGTTCAACACCGCGTTGCCGCCGAACGTGTGATGCCACGGCAACCAATCGAGCACGGTATGCACGCGCTCCGGATCGAATGGCTCGGCCATCTGCCGCGTCATCTGCGAACCCAGCGTGATATTCGCGTGCGTGTTGACCGCGCCCTTCGGTTGACCGGTCGAGCCGGAGGTGAGTAAAATTTTCGCGACGGTATCGCCGGTAATTTCCTTGCGCCGCTTCGCGACCGCGGCGTCATCCACGTCCCGCAACAGCTCATCGAACGCTGCGCTGCTGAGGAGGTGCCGTCCGGGCGCCGCGACGTACTT
Organism: Sulfurifustaceae bacterium; assembly: GCA_041481875.1. Lineage (GTDB taxonomy): Bacteria > Pseudomonadota > Gammaproteobacteria > Acidiferrobacterales > Sulfurifustaceae > JACQFZ01. The sequence goes on along the minus strand of JBGPCS010000158.1, from coordinate 1,578 downwards.
GAGCGCCTTATCGTAGCGATCGGCCTCGCGCGCGTAGACCAGCCCGGGTTCGACCATGTCGAGCACATAACCGAGACGGGAGAGATCGCTGTCGAGCGCGTACGACGGCGAGACCGGCACTACCGTCGCACCCGCGCGCATCGCGCCGAACAGGAGCAGCGCGTGTTCGATGCCGTTTTCCGAGAGGATCATCACCGGCGCGCTGTCCGGGCCGAAGCCTTGGCGGATCAGCCAGGTCGCCACCGCCGCGGTGTCGCGCAGCGCTTGGCGGTACGTCAAACGCCGCCACTGCCGGTCCTGGCCGCGCTCGGCGAGAAACGTCTGGTCCGGCCGGATCGCCGACCCGCGCTCGATGTAGTCGATCAGCAACTCATCGGATGTCTCAAGTGCATAGCCGCTGCCTACGTACGTCACGCCGTCCGGCCCATCGCGCAGCTCGATACGCGGCGGCGGCCGGTTCAGTTTGCGCATCGGAATATCGCGCAGGTCGCGCGCGCCGTTCGCGAGCTGTGCGAATTCGTTCCCCTCCGGGCGTCCTGCCGTATTTTTAACTTCCAGGTCGGATCGTCGGTTTTCCATAGAGGTCAACGCTAGCAGACCACACGCGACGGCGGAAGCGGATGGCCGCCCGCTCTGCGGTTTGGGGGAATGACGATATCGGTCACGCCCTTGGATTCCTCGACAGTAGCGCTGGTTACGCGAGTTCATCCATAGAACGGATGAACCAGGTTCCACGGCTCGACACGTTCCGACGGACAGCGCGTGCTGTCGGCGGTGCGCCATGTGACGGCGTACGTCTCTTCCTCCGCGTTGTCGATCGTGCTCGTGTCCTTGAACGGCGCGTCCACTATGTCGTCCCGGGGCGGATCGTACGCCACGCTGCGGAAAGCAGCGGCCAAAACAGCAAAACGAGCGCCAGCGTGGTGATGGAGCCGACAAGGCCGTTCGACCAAAACACGCCGAGGTTCCCTCCCGATCCGATCATCGACAGACGGAACGAATCCTCGGCGCGGCTGCCGAGCACGAGCGCGAGCGTCAACGGAGCGAGCGGAATCCCGATCTTCTTGAACGCATAGCCGACGACGCCAAAGAGCAGCATCAGCCAGACGTCGAACATGGCGTTTTGAATCGCGTAGGCGCCGATCGCGCAGGACACCAGGATCATCGGCGCGATCGCAGCGAACGGTACGCGCAGCACCGCCGCGAAGAGCGGCACCGTCGAGAGCACGAGGATGAGACCGACGACGTTGCCGAGGTACATCGAGGCGATCAAACCCCAAACAAACTCTTTGTGCTCGACGAAGAGCAGCGGCCCCGGATTCAACCCCCAGACCATCAGACCGCCGAGCAGGATCGCGGCCGTGCCCGAACCCGGAATGCCGAGCGCGAGCATGGGCAGTAACGCCGACGTGCCGGAGGCATGCGCGGCCGTCTCCGGGGCGAACACGCCCTCGATGCGGCCCTTGCCGAACGATTCCTTGTCCTTCGAGAAGCGCTTGGCGAGGTTGTAGCTCATGAAGGAGGCGGCGATCGCGCCGCCCGGCGTGATGCCGAGCCAGCATCCGATCGCGGACGAGC
>JBGPCS010000157.1:0-6452 GCA_041481875.1 Sulfurifustaceae bacterium | reverse complement strand
GCAGAGAGCGCAAAGGGTTTTCTCGATAAAAATCTCATGTTTTTCTTCGCGTCCTTTGCGCCTTTGCGGTGAATGTTCACTTAATCAGAGGTTCCCTAACTCAAAAAATGTGCAGCGCCGTCTAATGTACGGCGCGCTGACGCGGAACGAAGTTTATGTCCGGCCGCGGCGCCGGAAGTAGCCGCGACTCTTCCGCGTAAATCTCGGTACCGCGGCGGTAACACGAGAGCGCTCGGTCCTTCTCGCCCAGCCGCTCCAGCAGCGCCCCGAGCTCTTGATAGGCTTCCACCGGACCGCGCAGGTTGACGCAATGTTCCAGATAGCCGATGGCCTTCTGGTGGAGGTCGCAATTTATCGCGAGCCGCCCAAGGGCGAGTAGCAGCTTCGGATTTTCCGGGTACAGCCCGAGCCAGCCTTCCGCCGCTTCAAGCTGTTCGCTCGCTTGATCGGTGCGCGTTTGGCCATACAGTTCGACGAGCGCCTCGTCCCACTCCTGCGTGATGGTTGACCGCAACAACGCTTCCGCCGCGTTCATCTCGTTCTGCTGAATCAAATGGCGAGCGTAGATCGCGACGAATGTTGGATGACGTCGCAAATGTTTCGGCACCGCGTTCCAGGCCCGCTGGAGCGGCTCGAGCGAGCCGCTCGGGAGCGTCAGCACCAGCAGCTCGCGGTGCGTGCGCAGCTCGAGCGCGTCGGTCTCGCGCGCCGTCATGACCTGTTGTTGGCGCAACGAGGGGATCAGCTCCACCAGACTGGTCCAGTCGCGCAGCTCTAGGTAGAGCTGCGCCAACAAGCGCAACACGTGCTTATGCTTGGGCGCGATGCCGCGCAGCTCGGTGAGTGTGGCGAGCGCCTGTTCGGATTGATGCGCGAGATACTGTAAGTTCGCCTGCGTCATGCCGATAGCGAGGTGGTGTTGCGGTGCGGCGCGATGCGCGGCGGCGAGATACTCGTCGCGCTTCTCCAAGTTTCCTTGCCCTTGGTTGACGCAAGCGGCGCCGAGATACCCGAGGACCGGCATGTCCGTGCCGCGCATGCTCGCGATAAGCTCGGACTCCGCCTCCAGCCAATTTCCTTCGGCGAGGCGCACTAGCCCGTCGTAGAGCGCTTCGCGGCTTTGGCGTTGCGTGCGACGGACCCGCCAACGCGTGACATCGCGCGGAATGCGCACCAGTCGCACAACGAGATAAGCAACGAGATAAAACCCGGTGACACCGGCGAGGGCAAGCAACGCGAACACCGGGAGCGTCATCTCGAAAGTCCACGGCATCCGCGCGATCAACACGTAACCCGGATCCTTGAGCACCGCGAGGGTGACCAAGATGGCCGCGAGCAGCGAACCGATGACGACGAGAACGAATCTCATGACTCGACCTTGCGGCCGGACGTCTTGCGCAGCATTTCGAGCGACAACGAGATGTCGGGGAGTTGTCCCATCATCGGCGTGGCGCGCATCTTTTCGATCTCCGCCTGCGCGGCCGTGACGGCGGGCGCGCTGCGATCGAAGTAGTCGGTGATCCAGCGGCTCGCCGTATTGAGGTTCTGCTGGTACGTTTGCGCGTTGCCCTGCAGTAACGCTTGCTGCGCTCCGTAAAGCATGAGCCGGAAGTTTTCGCGGGCGTAATATTGTTGCTCCGGGGGTAGCGGCGGTCGCGGCGCGTTCTCGTAGCGGCGTACCCGCACCAGACTCAACAGGTCCTTCCACAAGCTGGTCTTGGCGCCGCCTCGATCTTCGCGCGCGGCGCTGGCGACTTGCCCCTCGGCCGCCTGCTCCGGCGCGGCGCGCATGTCGGGCGCGAGCGGCAATTGATCGACGCCGTCGGCGAGGGTTCCGAGCCGCAGCGAAATGCCGGCGACATCGGTGCGCTCGATCGCGTCGAGGGTCGAGATCTCGCGCGCCAGCTGTCGGCGCACCGCAAGCAGATTGGGGTTCGCCAGCAGCTCGAGCTGGCGGTCGGCGGCGCGCAGCGCGGCAAGCGCGGAGTTGACGTCACGCGCGAGCTGCAAACGGCGGTTGGCGATCAGGAGCAGCTGCTCGGCCTCGCTCACGATCCAGTGCGCTTGATTGCGGCCGAGTTCCGACTGGATCTTGTCGACGGCACTCTTCAGGGTGTTCTGCGTTTCCGTCAACATGCCGACTTGCTTCTCGGTCTCCTCCAGTGTCGTCTTGAGCTCGCCGGTTGTCTGCTCGAGACCCGCGAGCGTGCCGGGCAAGTCGATTTGAATCAGCTCGGGGCGTTCATATATCAGCGTGTACCAGAGATATCCGGTGAGAACCAACGCGAGAGTTGCAAAGATCAATCCCAGACCGCCGGAGACGCGACCGCTACGCGGCGGTGGCGAGCTCTTGCGGCGCTTGTCACGTGTCAGTTGCCGGCGTTCCAATGCGGAAAGATCATCGTCGTCCGCGTCCATGTCTTTGTCGGAGCTGGGCAAGGGGTCCTCGGATTTCGCTTAACGTCGACGGCAAAGTGCGATTATAGGGAAAAACGGCCAAGCCGCCACGTCTCGATCGCCTCAAGTATAGCCTCGTCGCTCGCCTCGGGCGCGATCAGTACTTCGTCGACGAAGCCGAAACGGCGACATGCGGCCGCTTGCAGCTCGCTCAATGTCACGATCGGTGTATGCAGCAGCCATTCTCGGCCGGTATCGCCGAGCATCTCCAAGAGATTGCTTAAACCGTCCGTACTCGTGATACAGACGATGTGAATCTGGTCTTGTCGCCAGGCTTCGATCAGCGCGGTCGCATCCGTCTGCGGCCGCATGCGCCGGTACGACTGTGCGTACACCACCTCGGCGCCGCGCTGGACGAGAGTGTCGCCGAGCAATTCGCGGCCGCCGCCGCCACGAAAGATGAGCACACGCTTTTTTGCCATCTGTTGCAGCGCCGGCAACGCCAGCAGCGACTCACTGTCGTAGCGCCGCTCCGGCGCTACCGCGCCGCGAATGCCGACCTGCTCCAGCGCGCGAGCGCTGGCGCGTCCGACGCACGCGACCGGCAGTTCCTCGGGCCAACTGCGGCGCAATGTCCGCAGCCATACGAACGTCTGCTCAACGGCGTTGGGACTTACAAAGATCGCGAGATCGAACTCACGCAGACGGCCGAGAAGCGCCAGCAACGGGCCGGGATCGACCGGGGGTCCGATCTCGATAGTCGGAAAGGCGATCGCGACGCCGCCGTGCTCTTCCACCAGTCGCATGAGACTACCCGCTTGATGAGCCGGGCGGGTGATGAGTACACCGACACCCTGGAGCGGGCGCGCGCTGGGGTCCGCCTCAGGCACGCTGGTAAATGCGATCGATGATCGTGCGCACACCGCGCGCGAGCAGGTCCAGCGCCACGCGTTGACCGAGCGCTTCGGGTTCGCTCGCGGCACCATGTCCTTCCGCTTGCACGATCCGGCTGCCATCGGGCTCGCCGACCAGCGCGCGCAAATGCATCGAATGCCCGTGCAACTCGGCGAAGGCGGCGATCGGTAGTTGGCAGCCGCCCTGCAGCTCGGCATTGAGCGTGCGCTCGGCGGCAACGCAGCAGCGTGTCGGCGCATGATCGAGCGCCGCGAGATAGCGGTTCGTTGCGTCGTCGCCGCGGCGCGACTCGATGCAGATCGCGCCTTGCGCCACCGCGGGGAGGCTGACGCCGGGATCCAGCGCTTCGCGAATGCGCGTGCCCATGCCGAGCCGCTCGAGCCCGGCGACGGCGAGAATGAGTGCGTCGTACTGGCCGGCGTCGAGCTTCGCCAGCCGCGTGTTGACGTTGCCGCGCGCTGTCACGATCTCGAACGTCGGATACCGAGCGCGCACTTGGCATTGGCGTCGCAGGCTCGATGTGCCGATGCGCGCACCCGCGGGTAGGTCGGCCAGATGCTCGTAGCGTTCGCAGACGAATGCATCGCGCGGATCGGCGCGCTCCAGCACCGCGGGGATGACGAACTCATCGGGGATCGTGGCGGTGAGGTCCTTCATCGAATGGACGGCGAGGTCGATGCGCTCGTCGAGCAACGCCTGCTCGAGCTCTTTGATGAATAGCCCCTTGCCACCGACCGTGGCGAGGGGGCGATCGAGGATTCGATCACCTTCGGTGGTGATTTTCACCAGCTCGATATTCAGATCCGGTGTATGTCCGAGCAGGCGGTCGCGCACGTGCTCCGCCTGCCAGAGCGCGAGATCGCTCTTACGTGTGCCGATGCGTAGCGTCTGCAATTTCGGATCGCTCGGATTGGACAGAGCCCGAATTATAGGAGAATTGACTCGATGTGGCGGAAAGATTCATAAAACCTTCGGGAACCGCAGATGAACGCAGATGGCGATATAGATAAACGCAGATGAGAAGGGGGCGGACTAAAGGAATTACGTTTTCTTCGTATCCGCGTTCATCATTCATAATCTGCGTGCATCTGCGGTTTCAGCAGTCTTAAATTATTAGCTACCCGCCGGTGGCCGGTTGCGTGCCCAACGCCGCACGGACGCCGTATGGCGCCGGCTGACGTCGAGCTTCTTGTCGATGCCCCGCAGGTTCACTTGCCATGTTCCGACGGTGCTCTTCTCGATGCCGCGAATGAATTGCGTCGCCACGAGAGCATTGCGATGTACGCGCAGGAAGCGCTCGCCGAATTCCTTCTCCAAATTGACGAGCGAATCCTCGATCAAGTGTTCTTCGTTGGACGTGCGAATCACCACGTACTTGCTGTCGGCGAGGAAGTAAATGATTTCAGGGAGCGGCACCAGGCGAATGTTGCCGCGCAAGTGCACGCTGATGTGCGTGCGCGCCGGCATTTCCTTGCGCGCATGATGCAGGTCCTGCGCCTGCTTCATGGTGAGCTTGCGCGCCTTGGTGAGCGCGTTCGCGAGGCGGTCCTTGCGGATCGGCTTCAACAGGTAATCGACCGCGTTCACGTCGAAGGCGTCGAGCGCGTGTTGATCGTAAGCGGTGGTGAAGATCACGCTCGGCGGATGCTCCATTCCCATCAGGTGCATCGCCGCCTCGAGTCCGTCCATGCCGGGCATGCGGATGTCCATCAGCAGCACGTCCGGGTTTAGCTCCGATGCCTTCTCGACGGCCTCGGCGCCGTTCATCGCTTCGCCGATGACGGTGTAGCCCCCGATGTCAGTCAGAAGCTCGCGCAGGCGGTCGCGCGCCAGTTTTTCATCGTCCACGATCAGTACTCTCATACGTCTCCTCCGCGCATCGGCACCACTACCGTTACGCTGAACTGACCGTTCTCGCCCCGCGTCTCGAGCCGTGCCGCGTCGCCGTAGTGGCTTTGCAGGCGCTGGCGAATGTTGTCGAGCGAGCGGCTCGGGAAATCCGGTCGGGTCTTGGATTTCGTGGGATACGGATTGTCCACGCGTATGTGTATGTCGCCGCTTTCTTCCCAAAGCTTCACGGCAACGGTTCCCCCCGTGGGGAGCGCTTCGATCCCATGGCGCACGGCATTTTCTAAAAGTGGCTGTAACGTCAGCACCGGCACGGCCGCCTTGCGGGGGAAAGTGCCGATGTCCCATTCAACGTGCAGGCGCTGGTCGAGACGCAGCGTTTCCAGGGCCAAGTATTTTTTCGCGACGTCGACCTCCTTTTTGATCGGCACGAGCTGCTCATCCTCGGACAGCATCATTCGGAAGAGATCGGCCATGTCCTCGATCGCCGCTTCTGCGCGAGCGGGTTCGTTGCGCGTGAGGCTGGCAATGATGTTCAAGCTATTAAATACGAAATGCGGGCGAATACGCGACTGCAACGCCTGGATCTTCGCGCGCGCCTCCGACAGAGTGCGTTGGCGCAACTCGTGTTTCGCGAGTATGTAGCGCAGCGCGAGGCCGTTCACCAGCAAGCTCACGGTGAAATTCTGGATATGGAAGTACAAATGCCACTCCGGTCGAGGGGTGCTGATGCGCCCGAGCGCATACAGAACCCAGATCGCTGCCTCGCTCACGAGGAGCGTCACCAATAGGAGCAGCGCATAACTCATCCCCAGGGCCCGAACATTGGGGAGGCGGTTCAGATAGCGGCGTGTGTAACAGAGCGCTGCGATACTGCTGATCGCGATCCATTGCACGAAGAGCGAGATCAACAAGAGATCTTCCAGGATGCTGAAGGAAATCCGGCGCGTGATGAGTGTCGTCACGAAAGCGAACATCTCGGCAATGATTACGACATTCATCACCACCGGAGCGGAGCAGAAGTCGGGCAGAAATCCGTCATCGGCTTGCGCTTCGGGCGTCGTCGGCTGAGTCAGTCCGACGAACTCGGTGACGGTGCGCAGCCAGCTGTGCATGCTATTGCGAAAGGTCAACAACTCCATGCTTCACCTTGTAGTGCGAGATTACCCGGAAAACCGCTTCGTCCCATCCGACATATATTAGTTCCTTTGTACCTACACTCTAGATACCGCGAGATTAACTCGGTCGGGGCCTCCGTGGCTGCCGCAGCGGATGCACGTTAAGTGCATTCG
>JBGPCS010000156.1:0-6474 GCA_041481875.1 Sulfurifustaceae bacterium | reverse complement strand
TTCCGATTTCGATGATATGGACGCCGAGTTCGACACGTTCTGCCGCATGGTCGAGGACTCGGGCCGGCCGATGTCGATCTCCGTCGCGCAGCGCGACTATGCGCCGGATAACTGGAAACTCCTGCTCGATCGCATCGAGCGCGCCGCGAACCGTGGATTGCCGATGAAGGCGCAGGTGTGCGGTCGCCCGATCGGCACGTTGCTGGGTCTGCAAGGTTCGTTGCATCCGTTCGTGGCGTGTCCGTCTTACCGCGCGATCGCCCACAAGCCGCTCAATGAGCGCGTGCGCATCATGCGCGATCCGGAATTTCGCAAGCGCCTGTTGAGCGAGCAGCCGGAAGGCAAGCATCGCTCGACGGTGAGCTACGTCGCGAAGAGCTATCACAAAATGTTCAAGCTCGGCGATCCGCCCGACTACGAGCCCGATCCCTCGACCAGCATCGGTGCGCAAGCGCAGCGGCTCGGGCGTGATCCTGCGGAAATGGTTTACGATTTACTGCTCGAGAACGACGGCCGCGAGCTGCTGTACTTTCCACTGCTCAACTACACCGATTTCAATTTGGACAACGTGCGCTCGATGATGATGCACAAGGACACGTTGTCCGGTCTCGGCGACGGTGGCGCGCACGTGGCGACGATTTGCGATGCCAGTGTGCCAACCTACCAGCTCACGCACTGGGGCCGCGATCGCAAACACGGACGCTTCGAGCTGCCGTGGCTGATCAAACGGCAAACGCGCGACACGGCAACCGCGGTCGGTCTGCTCGATCGCGGCTTGCTCGCGGTCGGCATGAAAGGCGACATCAACGTCATCGACTTCGATCGCTTGAAGCTCCGTCGCCCCTACATGGTCTACGACTTGCCGGCGAACGGCCGCCGCCTGATGCAAAAAGCCGACGGCTACGTTGCGACAATCGTGAGCGGCGAAGTGACGTATCGTAACGGTGAGCCGACCGAGGCGTTGCCCGGCAAGCTAGTGCGCGGAGCAAAGCCCGCACCGCGCAGCGTCTAACATTTAGGAAACGTCCGATCTATTTTATTATCCCCCTCCCCACTTATTTATTACCCCTCTCCCCCCGGGAGAGGGGTTGGGGTGAGGGACAGCGCCAACTAAAGGAGTAACCGATGAACATGAAAGTCGACCTCCCAAAAACAATCGAGCCGCTCGAGCTACACGCCGAATGGCGCGCCGCGGACGTTGCCGACCCGAGTCAATGGACCTACCGGCTGACCGATGACGATATCAAAGAGCTGGACGCCGCGCTCAAGTACGCGAACGCGCGCGTGAACGACGTGCTCGACATTACGCGCGAGTTGTTCCCGCTGCCGAACCTCGCCGCGCAGATCGACAAAATCGAAGACGAGCTGATCAACGGCCGCGGGTTCAAGCTCATCAGCGGCGTACCGGTCGAGCGCTATAGCGACGCGGACGCCTCCGCAATCTACTGGGGCATCGGTATGCACCTCGGCAATCCGTGGCCGCAGAACAAGCACGGCCATTTGCTCGGCGATGTCACCGATCAAGGTAAAAGCTACGGCGATCCTAACTCGCGCGGCAACGAGATCGGCCGCGTCGCGTTTCCGTATCACACCGACGGCTCGGATCTCGTCGGACTGTTTTGCCTGCGCAAGGCGAAATCGGGCGGCTTGAGCACGGTCGCGAACTCCGTGCGCATTCACAACGAGATGGTGCGCAAGCGCCCCGATCTCGCCGCGCTGCTGTATCAACCGGTGATCTACGACTTCCGCGGCGAAGAGCCGCCCGGCGGCAAGCCGTATTACGAGCTGCCGATCTACTCGCGCCACGCCGACCGGGTATTCGTGCGTTATATAAGGAGCTACATCGACTCCGCCCGCCGCCACGCCGACGTCCCGTCGCTCTCGCGCGCCTACGTCGAAGCGTTCGACATGATCGACGACATGGCGCACGACCCCGACTTCAACGTCTTCATGGACCTGCAACCCGGCGACATGCAGTTCGTCAACAACTACCACGTCCTGCACGCGCGCACCGCCTACGACGACTACCCCGAACCGAACCGCAAGCGTTTTCTAAAACGCATGTGGCTCGAAACGCGCAAGCTCAAAGACCGCCCGATGTATTTTCAACTTCAAAATTCGCCGAAGGCATGGTGGGCGAGCAAGGGGCGAACGAAGGCGTCGTAGGAGCGGTGCACGCGTCGAGGTACGTGATCGACGTTTGCCCTCGAGGGCAATAGTCGACTTCTCTACGTCGAACCGGTTTTACGTGCGTGATTGCAGCGTGAGTTCGAGTTTTTCCGACCCAAATATGTGACAGATTCTATCGATGCGACAAGAGCAAGTACTTGATCAATTTTCTAGAGTGGCTGGCGCGCGCGGGCGGTTTAATCGCCATAATTGGCGTACTTCTTGGTTTTATGTTTCGCGAGAAGTGGAAGCAGATACTTCAGCGATCCCTCGCTGAAGACCTGGAACGACTGAAGAGCGGTCTTGCAAAGAGTCAGGCGGAGCATGCCGCTAGTCTTACACCTCAACTGGAACAAATAAAACACGACTTCCAGCAAAAACTCGAAGCGTACAAGGTATCACTAATCGATGAAGCGGAAGCAGCTAAAGCAAAAGGCGAGCTGAAGAAATCCATAGCGCTGAGGTACGCGGAGATCGAATTTGAACGGTTGGCGGCTCTAGAGCGTGCCGCCTCGCCAATAGCCCCCGAAGTTATCGCTCTAGCCTGCATCGACCTCGCGTTCAAGTCCGCTGACCAATTGAGTCAAACCCTTGAGCAGATACGTGCACTAGGAAAGGCGAGCGATGAGGCCGAGATGTTTGTGTCGCTTGAAGACCGGAAGCAGTTAATTGAATTTCGACAGCAATAGCCCGGACGAAGCGCTAGCGTAATCCGGGCAATCCTAACCATATTCGATTACACGCTTGCATGTTATTTGCCGCCACCGAGGCGCAACGCTAGCGCGTTGGGCGACGTGGTCGACGAACGTCAATCTTGTCTCCCACATCGATCACCATCAAGTCTTCGCCCAGCTCGAGCGGCCCCGAATAAGTTTTTCGCGTCGGCGGGATCAAGTCTTCTTCCGTGGCGGTCGGCAGCACGATATGCGAATACACCGCCAGTCGCGGTTTCACTTTAGAAAAGACTTCTCCGGCCTGCTCAGGAGTTACGTGGTGGGCAATAATGCTATTGGCCATTCCGAGAGGAGTGCCGGCTCGCTGTAGCGTTTCCGGCGCCGCCACCTCGTGGATCAAGACATCCACGCCTTGGGCGCGGCGGATGAGATTTTCAGAAACGCGGGTGTCCCCGGAGAGAACCACCGAGTGGCCTGCGTAGTCGATTCGGTACCCGAAAGCCGGCTTGACCGGTGCATGATCCACCTCGAATGCGGTGATCTTCACTCCGTCGCGGTCGTACACGACTCCTTCGTTGATATCTTCGGCGAGGAGGATCGCCCCGTCCGCGGGAGCTCGCTCATCGTTCTGTCTGATCTGAATGTCATACTCGTACGCCTGCGCTAGGTACGACATCATCTTCGCGGTTCCTTTCGGCCCCCATACGCGCAACGGCGTATCGCGCCGCGAGACTAACCAACCGGTTAACCATAGATCCGGAATGCCGACCACGTGATCGGAATGGAGATGGGTCAGAAAGAGACCGCGCACATCTCGCCACCGCACGTTGATTTGACTGAGGCGTTGCAGTGCTCCACGCCCCGCATCGAACAGGAATTTCTGCTCCCCGGCTTCTATCAAAATACTGGGTCCGAATCGATCCATTACCGCCGGTGGGGAACCGGTGCCTAGCAGGGTCACCTTAATCGTCTGGCCGTACGCGATCACCGGAGCGAAGACGACTATTAATAGATGCGTGACTCCAATCACTCTGCGAAAAATGGTAGAGACCATCTCGATCCTCCATTAGTTGGGACCCAAAGGGATCTCGACGAGCATGCTACGGCGACAATCCATAGCCCGCAGCGACGAGGAAAGGCGAAATTAAGAGCAACGCTACAAACGGTGACTTGGGCAAAGCAGCGACTCCGAATTGACGTATACAGACCCACCATCTTTAGGAGTTCACGTAGGGCGCAATAGCGCAGCGTATTGCGCCGCATGACGAATGCGGCAATATTGTCTCCATGCCGAACTATCGACGCGCCTGGCACCCCGGCGGTACGTACTTCTTCACCGTTAATTTGTTGCAACGCGTGGGCGACGATTTGCTCACTCGCGAAATTGATCGCCTACGCGAGGCGGCAACACACGTACGACGAACCCGCCCCTTTACGATTCACGGATGGGTTGTGCTCCCGGATCACCTCCACTGCGTCATCTCGTTGCCACCTGCGGACGATGACTTTGCGTTGCGCTGGCGATTAATCAAAGCGAAGTTCGCGAAAGCAATTCCGCTGGTGGAGCGGCGCTCCGCAGTTCGGCGACGCCGCGGGGAGCGGGGGATTTGGCAGCGCCGTTATTGGGAGCATCTCATTCGAAGCGACGATGATTTTGCCGCTCATATGGACTACGTGCATATCAACCTAGTGCGGCACGGGTTGGTAAAGCGTGTAGCCGAGTGGCCGTTTTCCACTTTTCATCGGCTAGTGCGGCAAGGAGTGTATCCACCCGATTGGGCCGGTAGTTCCGTTGCTGACACGTTGCGCTACGACGACTAACATGCGGCGCAATACGCTGCGCTATTGCGCCCTACACTCGCCACACTCGCTGAACTGCGCGCTTACCTTCCTCGTGAGCACGACGCGCCGCATCACCCAAAGCGTCCAGCTTTCCAGAGCGCACATCGGCCTCGAACTGCTGATCCCAAGCTTGGGCGTCGAACTCGGCGTACCACTCGCGGAATTCCGCTAGCTCTGCTTTCGAAAGCTTGCTGATTTGCTGTTCGATCTCTTCGATCTTGCGCACGTGACACCTCGTCTCACTAGAACCTATCTCAAAATCTCCATGTAGGGTGGGTGGAGCGAAGCGCAACCCACCAAGATATTATTTTGTTGGGTTTCGCCGCTCACGCGGCTACACCCAACCTACATTAGGTGTAATAGTCCCGATCCGATCTGACAGTTACCCGGTTCTCCGGTCCTGTCTGTCAGGTGAAGTTACGCGATCGACTTCTCCCGACAGATTTCTTTGCCGTCCTCGAACGTTTGCATCGGCGTTCGACCACAGCACATCTTCCCTTGATGCGTGCGCTCATTGTTGTACTGCGTGAGCCACGCGTCAAGATCGCTTTGGAGTTCTTCGATCGTGCGGTAGATCTTTTTACGGAACGCGATCTGATAGAACTCATTTAGCACCGTTTCGATGGAATCGCTCGCAGATGCCATTGGTCCGGGGCGACTGCGCCTTGGTTTTGGTGTGATCGATGTCATTCACGGCCAAGTAGAGCTCGTAGTCGTGTTGCTCGACTCGCCCGCAATACTCCGTACCGCGATCCGTTAGGACGCGCAGCAACCCAACGCCGTGCTCCTCGTAGAACGGCAACACCCGATCGTTTAAGAGATCGGCCGCCGTGATCGGTGTCTTGGTCGTGTAGAGCTTGGCCAGCGCGACTTTGGCGTAGGTGTCAACGAACGTCTGTTGGTATATCCGCCCGACCCCCTTCATGTTGCCGACGTAGAAGGTGTCTTGGGAGCCAAGATAACCCGGGTGCGCCGTTTCGATCTCACCGTGGACGGCGTCATCGTCACGCTTGCGCTCTAATGCGGCGACTTGCGCTTCGGTGAGCACGATCCCTTCCGCGGCCACTTTCTTCTCCAAGGCGGCGAGGCGTTTGCGAAACGTCTCAAGGTGGTGGCGCAGCCAAATCGGGCGTACCCCGGTTGGGCTCACGAAGACGCCGCGCTTGCGCAACTCGTTTGACACACGCACTTGGCCGGCGACTGGGTTCTCGATGGCAGTGGCAAGCACTGCGCCCTCGATGGCCTCATCTGTAGTAGTTCAGACCTGATCTGACACCCGCCTTGCAAAAGACGGTGTTACTCGGTTCGATGGTTGTTGCGACACAAACATCAAACTGAAAAAGGAGTAACCCCGCATGAGTTTTGTAACCCAGAGCATCATCAAGCACAAGGTCGGGTTGTTGAACCTGGCCGAGGAGTTGGACAACGTCTCCCAGGCTTGTCGCCTCATGGGCGTATCGCGCGATACCTTCTATCGCGTGAAGGAGGCCAAGGAATCGGGCGGCGTTCAAGCGTTGTTACACAAAGACCGGCGTCGTGCGAACGTAAAGAACCGGGTCGATGAGGTGGCGGAAGGCGCGGTTCTTAGCTTTGCCATCGAGAACCCCGCTGCCGGGCAAGTGCGTGTATCGAATGAGCTGCGTAAACGCGGCGTTTTCGTAAGCCCCACGGGCGTGCGCTCCATTTGGCTGCGGCATGAACGCGAGACGTTTCGCAAACGCCTCGCCGCCTTGGAGAAGAAAGTAGCCGCGGAAGGGATCGTGCTCACCGAAGCGCAAGTGGCGGCGCT
>JBGPCS010000155.1:0-6489 GCA_041481875.1 Sulfurifustaceae bacterium | reverse complement strand
TTGACGGCGGCGGTGGCCGCATTCCAGCGTGTTTGGACGCCCCCGGGGATCCAGACGTTGAGATTGCTCTGGTCGCTGTTGTGGACATAGTTCATGTAGTTCGAACTGTAGAGCGTGGCCGTAAAGTTCCTATCGGTGAAGGCATCCCAATTGACCTCCTCACTCGCAACCGTGGTGTAGGGCACTACCGGAGTAACAGGTTTTTTTGCGTAGCCGTTCGGGTCTGTCGCACCCTTATCCGATTTGCAGTCGACGAGCCGATCTTTACCGCTGGCCAACTTGTCCCATCCTGCGAGCGTTTTGAAAGCGATGATCTTGTCGCTACCGTAGACACCGTTGCCTCCGGCGTTGAGATGAGGTTTCGACGCTTCGCAGTTGTTGTTGCTAGTACTGAACCATTGATTAGTACCCGCGTTCGGTGGTGCCCCGGTGGTGGACCAGTAGATTCGACCGGCTGAGATATTGGGACTTCCGGATTCGGCGGAATAGTCGATACTCGGATCGTAAGGTCCGAGCGACGTTGGGATGAGTGTGTCCATGCTCCCGGAGTTATCCAGAATGATGAGCACGTTGGGCGCGTCGTCGCGCGTGATTCCCTGGGCGGTGAGATAAAGATCGGTGTCTTTGCCGAAGGACATCGTCGGCAATCCGATCAACGTACCCACGAGGATGCCTATCGGAATGAATCGGTAATTTATGCTAAACATCGGAACCTCCCAAATAGATCTGTTTTTAACGCGGGATGTCTTTCGACATCCCTTGAATGACTTCGGTCTTTCCACCCAACAGGGTCTGACTCCGGCTGTCGATTTCAAAGTGAGCCTTTGCGCCGCCGATAGCGCTGTCGATATTCCGTGGATCGGTGGCGCGCCCGGGCGGCGTGGCCTTCGCGACGAAGGTGACGGTGACGTCGGTTCTCCCCCCGGTCGACGTATAGCTCTTCGGGGTCGATGCGCCAATGGTTCCCAGGTTATTTACCATCGTCGGCTGCGCTACCACTTGCTGGATCGCCGATTCCGCGAGCTGAAGCGCACGAGTGCTTTCCTGGCTGTTGCCGGCCATGCGCGCTTCCAAGCCGCTTACGTTCATCACGGTGATGCCGATGACGGTGAGGATCATGAGGATCGCAAGCGCCATTATCAGCGCCGCACCTCGTTGATCGCGGTGCTGCGCCGTGCTCGCGTGGCCGAAGGATTTGAGCATCATCATCGTACGTTCCTGAGATCGACGTTGGTGAGGAATGATCTTCGTATCCGTTTATCGCCGGCGCCGGGGATCGTTACGTCGTTCACGGTATGCGGTGCGTTATCGATATCCTGACTCACTTCTCCGCTCGCGGTATCCGCAATGGAAAAGGCGAGGAGACCGACGCGGACACTGACGGCTTGGCGCCAATTCGTGACGTTGTTCGCCGTGGTATAGACGTTCGGGAATCTACTCGTTGGGTCGGGTCTGAGGCCGTACAACAGTTGCAGGTTCTCGATTCCCTCCGCCAGCTCATCGGCGCCTCGGAAGAGAGCCTTGCGACCGGTGGTTGGGCTGTTGTCGATTCGATATTGGAGTTGACTGAATCTCATGATCCGAGCATCCGAACCGTACGTCTTGCTCAACTGCGCGCTCGCGTTTCCGGGCGCGGGGCTGCTCCCCGCCGCGTGCACGATCGTGGTTCCCCCCGCCGCGTTGTTCGTGATCTGGAAAATGTCCGCCAGGTTGCAATCGGTTATGGCCACGATGTCTTGTTGCTTGAAGGGATGACCCGCCGGCACCGTTAGATCGGCCGATTCATTTGGCATCGAGGCGGTCAACGGCACCGACGTCTCGAGATCGAAATACTGCAATGTGAGCGAGTCTGGATTGGCACTACCCCCTTCGACTCCGACGAAAGGAGCGAGTGCAACACCGTTGATATTTCCCCCGTTCAACCCGATTTGCACGTTATCCATGTTAGTGACGCAGCCAACGTGACCGGCGCGCCGGATGTCGTTGGTGAGGAACTGAATCGCCACACGCGCGTTCTCTTGCAGCCGCGCAAGGCTGTCGGTCGTCTTGTAGTTCTTGTTGCTGTTGGCGAAGATCGCCGACACCGCGGCTAGGATCAGAAGGCCGATGACCATCGCGACCATCAGTTCTATCAAACCGAAGCCGCTGCAATCCGACCTGGTTGGCAATTTGTTTGGTTTCATATTTGGTTTCATATAACGAGTTCCCAGCTTTGCTTCGCGTCGGTGCCGTTACTTTCTTTCCAGTTGATCGTGATGGTGTAGGTGCTCGTCGCATCGACACGCGTAATGCTCGATGTCGCCCCCGGGAGCAAAGTGCTCTGCGACTGATACCAGCGCGTCAGGTCGTAAGCCGCGAGGTCTGGGCTGCCGGTGCAGGTATTTCCGAGGTCGCCGCACGTTGAAGGCGCGGTCGGCGGACCTGTTATCGGCGCTGCCTGCTTGCCATAGCTCCCGGCATCCGCACCTACTTTGTTGGAGCGCATGCGATCGAGGATGTCGTATGCGAGCACGGTAGCTTGGGTGCGGAAATACGACTCGTTGGTAAACTTCATCCCCTGAACTTGCAGCATCGCCAGTCCGAGCAGTCCTATCGAAAGTACGGCGAGAGCAACCAGTGTCTCGACGAGGCTGAAGCCGCTGCTCGATATCGAACCCAGCGCCCTACTGGAGTTGCGTTTGCGCATTTAACATGTCCCCCTTGTCATGCTTGGTCGGCCGCTTGGACCTATGTTGATGATGCGGGACTGACGAAGATTTCCGTTGCACAAGGTGTAAGATCCCACGCCGCCCGAAAGTAAACCTCGGTTGTTATAAAGAACGACGTCGGCAGAGGCGGCGACGGCGGTGCCTGTCGGCAAGCCCTCGTGGGCCCTAAGCATCACATCCCCACCGGTCCAGCCGCCGCTGGCGTCGTTGTCGACGAACACGATCCATCCGCTTCCCCACGTACCCGTATTCGTGCAGCTGGTACCGTTATCGGACTTGCAAACGCCGGCATTGAGGGCGACATTTGCGCCGTTCACGTTTCTCTTGAGAACTTCGCTCCGTGCGTAGTTGAAGTCCGCAAGGAGATCGTTGGTCGCGGCGGATAGTCGATTGGATTGGAGGAAGGTTGCTATGCTCGGGAGTGCGATCGCAATCAGAACTCCCGCGACGCTCAGTGTGACCAGCATCTCGATGAGCGTGAAACCTGAATCGGAATCATCGGTTCCGATATTCGGTAATATTCTACGGATGTACGGTTCCATACTTATGGCTTATCGACAGACAGACGGCTATTAGAGACCGACAAAAGGGCAGATACGTTCTGCCCACCTACTTCACCTCGATACCGTGCTCCCGATATTCGCTGTGAAAACCCTGCGAATCTGCAACACGAGCCGATTGGAAGATAAGTTTATCCGCTAATCCTTTGACTGCAATTGACGTAACGCGGCACGTTTTTGATCTCCCTGTATCAATCGCAGCGATCACGCGGGAAGAGCGGTGGCTACCTCCCCCAAGTCGATGAGCACGGCGTGAAAGAAATTGATGGCCGCCTGCGAAGAGCCTCCGTCGGACTTTCGCCAAGGAACGATCAACATTGGATGAAACGCAGTTACGACTTATACTCTTTCTAAATGGATAACAACTACTCCGATTCCCAGGTTTTGGCGCTACTACAACAGCACGGGATCGTCCCTACGGTACAGAGGGTTTTAATCACTCAGACCTTGCTTAATCGGGGCGCCCATTTGACGGCGGAGGATGTATTTCGAGCCGTCAACGAGGAGAGCCCGGGCGTATCCAAGGCGACGATCTATAACACGCTCGGTTTGCTAGCGCGCAGGGGCGCTATTCGGGAGGTCATAGCGGATCCCAGCAAACTCTTCTACGATCCGAACACCACGCCTCACCATCACTTTTACGACGAGACCAGCGGTGAGTTAATAGACATCGACGCGAAAGACGTGCGGGTGACAGGCCTTCCGCCATTGCCTGAGGACGCCGAGTTGAAGAGCGTCGATATCGTGGTCCGTGTAAAGCGCGTGCCGAAAAGTACTGAGTGATCGGCTCATGGCCTTGATGGTAATCTAACGCCACTTATTCCCGCGTTCCGCCCAAGCCGGTGTAGCTCAGTTGGTAGAGCAACTGATTCGTAATCAGTAGGTCCCCCGTTCGAGTCGGGGCACCGGCACCAACCATGTCGGCGTCTTTCATCGTCGCGTCTTCTTTCGCTAGGCGCTCGTTCCGCTCGCTGTGTCCGGCCAATCGATGCAGACGTGACAGCGCTCTGTCGCGAACTGCGCCGCAAACTCGGTTTGGCATCCGAACACGGTGCGTTCGTGGCTTTCCAGGATTGTGAGCGCCGCGCGATTCCACCGCTCTCGGCCCGCCTTAAGCGTATGTGGATGGTTGCAGATGACGGCGCGGTCGGATAGCCGGAGGTCTACTTCGAAGCTGGTGACAACGCGGAACTAATCGGAGGAGAGCGGTTTGTCGCTTTGCTGCGAGAAGCGTGGCTGTGGCCGCTTCGGCAACCAGCGCGACGGCGCTGCGAACTGTGTTAACCTCCTGCGCTGGAGAGGCGCGGTGAGATGCAGATAGACGTCGTTTCCGGGTTGATCGAGGGTGGTCGCTTCGTGCCTTCTCCCAATTGCGATGCGCGACCGCCCGGCGTTGACCCCGAGGTCCTTATCCTTCACGCCATCAGTTTGCCGCCGGGACAGTTCGGCGGGCCCGGTGTTGAACAGCTCTTTTGCAATCTCCTAGATCCGACCGAACATCCTTACTACCGAGAGATAGCGGAGCTACGCGTTTCGGCGCACCTGCTGATCGGACGAAGTGGCGAGCTCCTGCAATTCGTGCCGCTGCACCTGCGTGCGTGGCACGCGGGCCAGTCGCAGTGTGAAGGCCGCGCTCGCGTCAACGATTTTTCCATCGGTATCGAGCTCGAGGGGTGTGATGACGAGCCCTTCGAGGACGCGCAGTATCGGGCTCTCACGGAACTAACCGCCAACGTCCTGCGCACCTACCCCGTAATCACGCCCGCGCGCATCTACGGCCACAGCGATATCTCGCCCGGGCGAAAGACCGATCCGGGGCCGCGGTTCGACTGGGCGCGGTATCGTTCGTCGTTGGCTCCTGCGCTTGCCGCCCGCGCGCCACGTCGGTAAATTGGGCGCGCCCCTCGTCGCGGGAATCAAAAAGGCCGAACCATGAGCCAACTGTTGATCGCCATTTTGCTGGCCGTCGCTCTCGATCGATTTGTGCCGGATCGCCACGGTTTCAAACCGTTCGCGTGGTACAAAGATTGGGCGGAGTCGATCGAGCAACGTTTCAACGGCGGGAGCCGCCTGCACGGCGTCGCGGCGGTGCTGCTCGCAATTATCCCGATCGTATTGGGCGTCGCACTAGGGCGCTACGTCCTGAGCGAGATCAGCACGATTCTCGCGTTCGCGTTCGATGTCCTGATGCTTTACGTTTGCCTCGATATATATCGGCTCGGCGGCGGCGCGCGCGCTATCGCTGACACGCTCGAGGCGGGCGACGTGCGCGAAGCCGATGCGCAGCTCAAAGAGTTGGCGGGAAAAAGCGCCGCTACGTTGAGCGAGGCCGGCATCGCGCACGCGACCGTGGAGACGGTACTGAAGCAGGGTAACGCGCTGATCATTTCGCCGCTTTTCTGGTTCATTCTGCTCGGGCCCATTGGCGTGGTGCTGCAGCGGCTTGCGTGTATTCTCGATAAGCTTTGGGGCCACCGCTACGAGCGCTTCGTTGAGTTCGGTTGGGCCGCCGCCCGGCTGGATGATTTGCTCCAGTGGATCCCCGCTCGGATTACCGCCTTGTCGTACGCCATCATGGGTAGTTTCGAAGACGCGCTTCATTGCTGGCGCCGGCGCGTCGGCGTCTGGTCGGATATCAATAGCGGACCGCTGCTCGCGTCCGGTTTCGGTGCGATGCACATGCAGAACTGCGAGAGCATGGGTGAGATCAGCGAGTACGACGAGCCGGTCGCGAACCTGAGCGTTATCCCGGACGCCAACCACATACGCGGCGCTGTTGCGTTGGTATGGCGCGTGCTCTTGTTCTGGCTCGCGATCGGTCTGCTCATGACCGGCGCTCATCTCGTCGGGTTGTTCGCGGGCTGATTCGCTTCCCCTTGGCGGACGATATATGCCGTGGGGCGCCGATCCGTTCCGCGAATCTTCGTGCCTGCGCGGTCGTGCTAATCGGTACGCTGTCGGGCCACGCCCTCGCCGGCGCTCAAGAGATACGCGTCGAGGATGACGCCGGGCGGACGGTTGTTTTGCCGATACCGGCGCGACGAATCGTTAGCCTAGCGCCGCACACCACAGAACTTCTATTCGCCGCCGGTGCAGGTTCGCGCATCGTCGCTACCGTCGACTACAGCGATTACCCGCCGGCCGCGCGCGCGATTCCACGCATCGGCGGTAGCAGCGGCCTCGATCTCGAGCGTATCCTCGCGCTCAAACCGGACTTGATC
>JBGPCS010000154.1:0-6549 GCA_041481875.1 Sulfurifustaceae bacterium | reverse complement strand
GTGCGATTGTTCGGCCGGGAGGCTGCCGATATTCGCAGCACCCGGATAGATTTCAAGTTTCGCTACCAATCGGCCGCGCACTGGATACAAATCTTCCGTGACTACTATGGTCCGACGCTCAAGGCGTTCGCGGCGCTGGACGCGTCCGGCCAGAAGAAGCTCGAAGCCGATATCATCGAGTTGCTCGAGTGCCTGAACGTCGGTGGTCGTGATTCGCTGGTCGTGCCGAGCGAGTATTTGGAAGTGGTGATCGTCAAGCACTGAACGACCGCGGCGATAAGAAAACTCTCCTGCTCAGCGACAAATGTCGCGAGACCAGATCGAGCGGGCGTAGATGTACGCAACGTCCATCCACGCTCTCGAGTGCATGCGCCAGCGTCCGAAAATCAAGAACGCCGCGCCATGCCCGGCGTGAGTGTCCATCGTTACCCAATCTTTTTCGTACTCACGAAATTCCGGCGTCCGGGGCATAACAGCCGGAGTGCTGGACATTTATGCAGACCTTCTCGGCGCCCACACTAGCGATGTGCCGGTACTAATTCGAACCGGCTACGGAGGTCACCAAACATGTACGCCAATAACCAACAGTTGCCGCCGCCCGGGCTCTACTCCAATTTCTTTGGCTCGCGCGACGGCCGGAGTCTCTTGGACTCGAACGGTCTGGCCATGTCCACGGACAGCGTCGATTCGCGCCGCGCTTATGAGGACACGCTCGAGCTGACGCTCAGCGGGCGCGGCGGCGCGGATACGGTGATCGGCGCCGCGCTGATCGCGGACCCGACCTTCGTCATGGGCCACGCGCTGCGCGCGGCGCTGCTGGTCATGGCCGCAGACGAAGCGGCGGAAACCGAATTGGCGCAGACGCTGCGCGCCGCCGACGCACTGCGCGGGCGCGCCAACGAACGTGAACGCCGCCACCTCGCTGCCGCGCGGGCTTGGCTCGAGCACGACTTGCTCGGTTCCATCCACCGTTACCGCGAAATCCTCCACGACTATCCGCGCGATATTCTGGCGCTGCGCGTGGCGCACTTCGGCGACTTCCAACGGGACCAGGCCGCGCTGTGCGATCGCGTGACGCAGGTGCTGCCGCATTGGGACGAAACCATGCGGCACTTCGGTTACGTGCTCGGCATGCATGCCTTCGCGCTGGAGGAATGCGGTCGCTACGCGCAAGCCGAAGAGGTTGGCCGGCGCGCGCTCGCGCTGATCCCGCGCAACCCCGGCGCGATTCATGCCGTCGCCCACGTCATGGAAATGCAGGGCCGCCTGCGCGATGGCATCGCCTGGCTCGAAAGCACCGCGCCGCAGTGGATCGACAGCAGCGGGTACGCGGTGCACCTGTGGTGGCATCGCGCGTTGTTTCACCTCGACTTGGACGAGACCGCGGCCGCGCTCGACATCTACGATCGGCGTATGCGCGGCGCGCCGCCGCAAGTCACGGGCCACCGGGTCGACGCGTCGGCGCTTTTGTGGCGGCTGCACTTGCGCGGCGTGGACCTGGCGGAACGCTGGCGCGAAGTGGCGGATCACTGGGAGGCAAGACCGATCGGTGGGCTGCGTCCGTTCAGCGATGTGCACGCGATGCTCGCATTCGTCGCTGCCGGCCGCGAGGCGAGCGCGCAGCGGTTGATCGGCGATCTGCGGCGCAGCGCCGAGCGCTCGCGCGCGCTCAACGACCCCATTCACCATTCGGCACTGCCGGTGTGCGAAGCGCTGCTCGCGTTCGGGCGCGGCGACCATGCCGAAGTCGTCGAGCGCCTCACGGTCTTGCAATATCTGGTACAAGGTTGCGGCGGCAGTAAGGCGCAGTGCGATCTCGTGCAGTTGACGCTGGTGGAGGCCGCCCTGCGCGCGCACCGCACGCGCCTGGCAAACTCGCTGATTTCCGAACGCATCGCGCGCAAGCCGGCAAGTGTATTCAACGAGCGGTTACGCACCCGCGCGGTCGCACGCTGACAGCGGGGCGCGGGCAATGGCGTGCAGCGCAAACCCAACGCCGGTCCGAACCCCCGATGCCATAGCAATCTTCGCGCGGTCTTCCTTTGTACACTCCGCGGATGACAATGAGCTCATTGCGCATTCCCGTCGCCGCGGCGTTGTTTGTAGCGAATACCGTCACCCACGTGTCGCTATTGCTGGTCGTGGCCTTACTGAAGGCGCTTTTCCCCAACCGGGCGATGCGGGGAATTTTCAATCGCTGGCTCACGACGATCGCCGAGCGCTGGATCGGCTTCGATACTTGGATGATCGGAGCACTGACGCAGACGCGCTTGATCTGCGACTTGCCGGCGACGCTGCGCTCCGACGGCCGCTATCTGGTTCTGGCGAATCATCAGAGCTGGGTCGACATTCCGGTTCTGCAGGCGATTCTCAACCGGCGCATTCCCCTGTTGCGGTTCTTTCTCAAGAGCGAGCTGCTCTACGTGCCGTTGTTGGGCCTGGCGTGGTGGGCGCTCGATTTTCCGTTCATGAAACGCTACTCGCGCAGGATACTCGCTAAACATCCGGAGCTCGCCGGCCGCGATGTCGAGGCGACGCGGCGCGCTTGCGCGAAGTTCAAGGAAATCCCGGTGTCGGTGATGAATTTTGTCGAAGGCACACGCTTCACGCCGCGCAAACATGAGCAGCAGGCGTCGCCGTTCACACACTTGTTGAAACCGAAAGCCGGCGGCGCGGGGTTCGTTCTCGACGCGATGGGCGATGCGCTCCAGGCGGTGCTCGACATCACGATCGTCTATCCCCACGGCCGGCCGACATTTGCCGATCTGTTCGCCAACCGAGTCCCGGAAGTGCGCGTCGTTGTCATCCAGCGGCCGATTCCCCCGGAGCTGCTCGGCGGCGACTACGCAAGCGATCCGGCGCTGCGCGTTCGGGTACAACGCTGGCTGAATGAGATTTGGACGCAGAAGGATGCGACGATCGCGCAGTCACTTGGCCGAACCGCATAGCCGAGCGAGACGTCCAATCCGATCGCTTTGGCTTCGCGCCAAATCTCCGATGGAGGTGCAGTCACGCCGGAACTCTTGCGGTCTCGCTTCAAACGGCCTCCAGGCTAGAATGTAAGGACAGCTCACCGTGGACCGAGGGTCCGTAAGGAGTCCTTATGAATGAAAATCGCAAATACTTGGTCGCCGCGGCAACCCTCGTCGCCTTTCTGTTTAGCGCAACGTCGTTTGCCGAGAAGGAAACGACCGTCAAAGAAGGCGCCAAGGGCGCCGGCCGCGCTGTCGGCTCGGCGGTGCACGAGGTCGGGAAGGGCGCGAAAGACGTCGGCAAAGCCGTCGGTCATGGCGCCAAGGAAGGTGTTGAGGCGGCGAAGGAAGGCGGCCGAGAGTTGAAGAAGGCGGTGAAGGGCGAGAAGTAATAGCCGCCGGCGCCAGCCTGGCGGCCGCCGCACTGACCTCGAAGAAGGCGCGTAAGGCGTGCGCCCTCTATCCGTCCGCAAAGGCTACTCGACCGGCCTCGATTTCCGACATGAACCACCCTTGAAACCCACGACCGAGCAGCCACTCGATGCGATCGCCGCTCCAAAAAATCCGCCGGAGCTCCTCACTGGTAACCGTCCGCGTCTTGAGGAAGGCGGCGGTGCGTTTCGCGTCGGCGTTGAACACCGGATGCACGCGCATGGCGCGCAGCCAGCCGACGACAAACGGAAAGCGGGCTTCATCGATTTCGAATCCGAGTGGACGCGCGGCGATCAGATTCGCAAACCACGCGCACTCCACGACGCCCGGGGCGCCGAACGGCCACGGCTTCGGACGCGCCGCGAGCTCGGTTTCGAGCCGCGCGAACACGCGCTCGATATCGCGCTGCCCCGCCTCCTGGAGTCCCGCGGGTTGTTTGTCGTTTCGGTGAGCCCACTGCCAGAGCGAACAATCGACCACGATGGGATCGAACCGTTGATCGTGCAACCGCTCCAGCGTCCGCGCCGCCACCCGTTCGCCAATGTCCGCCGGATACAGCGCGGGTTGCGGGTAGCGCCATTCGAGGTATTGGAGAATATCGCTCGAATTGACGACCGTGATGCCGTCGTCCGTGAGTACCGGCACTTCCGCGCGCGGGTTAAGCCGCACCAATTCGTCGTGAAATTCGGGCGCGAGCGCGTCGATGGGTTCGTAGGTAAGCCCTTTCAGCTCGATCCCCAGCGCGACTTTGCGCGCGAACGTGCTGATCCAGTTGCCATAGAGCTTGATTGCCATGCACTGCCTCCCGTTAACAATTCACCGCCATCCTAGGAGGAAGTGCCCCATCGAAGCAAATGCATTCGAGAAATACAAACAATGCGAGAAACTATTTGAAGATGAGCCCCCCGTTTTTGTCGCCGACCCGATGTATCGTATTTATGTCGCGTCGGTCACGCGACCGTAATTTCTCTAGCCCTGGTACGCCGTCCGCAGCGTCGCAATGTCGAGCTTCACCATCTTGAGCATGGCGTCCATCGCGCGCGATGACTTCGCGGTGTCCTTATCGAGCAGCATGTCCTTGAGGACGGTCGGGACGACCTGCCATGACAAGCCGTACTTGTCCTTGAGCCAGCCGCACTGTACCGGCTTGCCGCCTTGGAGGAGTCTGTCCCAGTAGTAGTCGACTTCCTGTTGATCCTTGCAGTCGATCTGGAGGGAAATCGCCTCCGTGAACGTGAACGCCGGGCCGCCGTTGAGCGCGGCGAAGGTTGCGCCGTCAAGCTCGAAGGATACCGCCATCACGGAACCCGCCGGACGGCCATGGATATCGTGTCCCGCCTTGGTGTAGTGGGAGACTTCGAGGATCTTCGAGTTCTTGAAGATGCTCGTATAGAACTTCGCGGCCTCTTCGGCTTGGTTGTCGAACCACAGACACGGGGAAATCTTCTTCATCATCGTCATTCTCCTTTTCCTTGCTTGCCAGGTGGGTAGGGGTATCCGATCCAAGGACGATCGTCAGACCTTGCGACCGACAACGTGCGCCAGAATTCACGAGGTGCGAGGCATCGGCGCCCACTTTGCTTGACTGAACCCTACACCGAGAAGGGGATAGTGCGCTTTCGCTATACCTTAATACTCACTTCGTGGTTGTCTCGATCTACAATCCCTTCTTGCTAGCTGACCGGGCAACCCCGGCTTTACGTCGAACGCTTTGACTTGAGCACCGCGTGCGGCATGTGGACCGTCGAAGGGATTGTCTTCCAATGCGCGCTGTCGGGCTCACGAAGCGAAGATCGAAACCTAGCCACCTGCGCGTCGTACTTCATATGCTGCCGATTTCGGCCCGGCGAATGGCTGTAGTCGATAACCCGCCGGGACGTCGTTTCGCGACGCTTCTTCGGTGGCGCTGCAAATCAGAATGTGATGGCTGGCATCGCGCGCGTAATCGCACAGGTGCGCGGCGAGATTGACCGGCCGTCCCATGATGGTGAACGCGCTGCTCGCGCCGTAACCCATGCGACGACCGTACACCGGCCCGCTGGCGATGCCGATGCGGTGGTCGAGCGTTTCCAATGGGTAGCCGACCCGCTGCCATTCCTGCGCAATCGCTTTGAATTCCTGCTGCATCGCAATCGCCGCCAGCAGCGCCTGGCGCGCGTTGTCCGGCCCGGCTGTTTCGAAGCTGAGCATCATGCCGTCGCCCATGTATTTGTCGACGCGCGCGCCGTGCTGGACGCCGATCGCGCCGAGGCGTTCCAAATACTCATCGACCAGCGCCGTCGCGTCCGCCACCGGCAACTTTTGAAATAGCAAATCGGAATTGGTGATGTCGGTAAAAAGTATCGTCGCTTTGTTGATATGCGGATCGAGCACGACGCCGAGGTGGATCAAACGCGTCGGATCGGCGATGAGGTTGGATACCTCCAGCGCCAGCTTCACGCAAATCGTTTCGATTCTGGCTTCGTCGGCCGGCGTAAACGGCGCGGTGTCGTCTTCGTTGAGGAATTGCACGACGCCGACCAACTCGCTGCCGAACTTGAACAGGGGTTTGGTCAAAATATTTTTCGACCGATAACCCGACTTCGTATCGACGCGCGTCTCGTGCGCTTTGTTTGCCGCCTGCGCGGAATAGATCGAGGTTTGGCGCGATAGAAACACTTCGCCCGCCTGGCTGCCGTGCAGCGCAATCTGCATTTTGGCGATGCGATGCGCCGCCGGCCCATGCACGATCAAAAATACCAGCACGTCCTCGGCGTACGGACTGCGGATGACGATGGAATCGGCGGTCGCACGCAGCAGACTGCGGGCGTCGGCCAGCAACGTATCGAGTTGCGCCTTCTGCTGCTGAATGTCGAACATGCCTTTGTGCAGCAGCTCGTTGGATTTCTTTTGCTGCTCCAGCTCCGCTTGCACGCCGGCCATCTTCTCCTTGCCGGTTTCAACGGTCCGCTCCAATTCTTTCTGCCGGCGCCAGAACAACCACCCGCCGAACACGAGCCCGAGCACCGGCGCCAACCACCAGGTCGAGATGGTCGCGGGAATCAATTTCAGGAAGTCGCTTAGCATCGTTTCACCCGCCGGCTCAAGCATCCCTCATTCGGCGGAGGCATTCACCGCGCGTTCGATGGAAGGTTTCGATTGTGAC
>JBGPCS010000153.1:0-6563 GCA_041481875.1 Sulfurifustaceae bacterium | reverse complement strand
GTTGAAGTTCCTCCCCGTAGAGCAAGCCGAGCACCGCAGCCAACCCCGAGAGAATTCGCGAGACGATGTCCGAGCCCGAGCGCGCGCTGTTGTCTTTTGCGCGTCGGCGAGTTCGTCTCGTGCTCGGGGTTGGTGAGGAGCGCAGGGCACCGCACTCCTGCTTTCGGAGTGCGGCGCAGCGACCGGGGTGTCCTTTCTTTTGGTGACTTTTCTTTGGACAAGCAAAGAAAAGTCACTTGCCGTGGGTCAACCACCCACGAGTAGAATTTATTACATCGACAACCGCCGACAGGCGCTCGACATTACTCGTGTCCGTCCGACTTGCTGTTCAGACCGTAACGTAAACCAATCCAGATCCCGCGCGGCGCGCCTAAACCACGGAACTGCTCCGGTTGCGGATCAACGCCCACCGCCGGGCCGAAGGTTCGATTGGGACCGGTGAAGAAGTTTTCGCCGAGCGTTCCGAAGTTGGCATAGCGCCGGTCGAAGACGTTGTCGATGCGGCCGAAGAATTCCAATCGCGGCGTGATTTGCCGGCGTGCGTTGACATTCATCACTGCGTAGCCCGGCACTTTTCCGTTGCGATCGGCGTTGTTCTCGTCCCCGCGTGCGTACACCCCGCCGCTCCAGAGCAGCGCGGCGCCCGCGGTCCAGCGTTCGGCGAAGTCATAATCGACGCGCAGCTTCAAGGCGTGGCGCGGAACGGCGGGAATGCGGTCGTCGGTGCGAACGTCGATGTTGCCGTTCGCATCGGCGCTCGAGTTGTTCGGGCTGTTTTCGATGAAGTTCGATTGAAACGTAGCGTTGACGTAGCTATAGCGCGCCAGCACGGACAGGCGATCGACGCGCGTGGCCATCGCCAGCTCGATGCCCTGGCGGCGTGTATGTCCGACGTTGGCGAAGTGGCCGGCGCCGAAGGCGTCGGCGCTGCCGATGAAGAGAATGTCGTCGTCGAGATCGGTGCGGTACGCGGAGGCACTCCAGGTATCCGCTCGATTCCACTTGCCGCGCGCGCCGATCTCGAAGGTTTTCGCCACCACTTTTTCGAGCGACGGATCCGCCAGGAAATCGTTCGGCAGCCGGCACGGCGCGTTGGCATCGGCGCACGTCAGCTCGATCGGCGTCGGCGCGCGCATGCCTTCGTTGTAAGTCGCGTACGTCGTGAAGCGCTCCGAGGGATTGAAGTTGAGCCCGACCGCGGGATTGATACGGGCAAACGTGTGCGTGCCGTCGAGCAACGGCGCACTGCCGGTTAGATCCGCAACTTTTACTTCGGCGCGGTTGTAACGCGCGGCGAGAGTGAGCGACCAGCGGCGATCGAGGTTGAGCGTATCGGTCACGAACAGGCCGTAATATACGTTGGCGGTGCGGGCGTCGGTTTGCGTTTCGAAATTACCGATACCCAACGTACCGCGGGCGGCGGTGAATTGCGCGTCCTGCGACTCCCGCGTGAGGCGTGCGCGCCCGAAGTCGCCGCTCGCTCCGATGGCGATCTGATTGTCCCGGTCGGCGACGACGCCGTTAAGCGTCAATTGAAGTCCGAGCCCGTAGCTCGCCTGATCGACGACCAACCGGTCGTTGGCCGCTTGCACCGTGTCGGTCGCGCCCGTTCCGGGATCGATCTCGCCGAAGTCGTGGTTCACGTTGCTGCTTAGGTTTGCGTTTTGATATTTCCGATAGTAAATCGTGCCGCCGAGCAACGTGCGGTCGTTGACGAAGTGGCTGCCCTTGATCGTGGCGAACGCGAGCTGGTTCACGTTCGCGTCGGGGAAGGTGTAGGCCTTTTTTGGACTGTCGAGGAACGAAACCGGGAGCGTCTGCGTTCCTTGCAGCTTGTTGTCCGCGCCGGTCAAGCTCAGCTCGACGCGCGAGCGGTCGTCGCGCCAGCCGATTTTTCCGAAGTACTGCTTGACGCGGCTCGCGTTGTGGTCGGCCCAACCGTCGTCTTCGAAAAAATTTCCGGTGAGGAAATAGTCGAACGGTCCGCGCGTATCGCCCCATTCGAATTCCGTCGTCGCGCGTCCGAACGAGCCGGCCGATACTTGCACGGCGCCGCCGGGGTAATCGCGGCCGTTCTTGGTTTCGATCGCGATCGCGCCGCCCAAGGTGTTGAGACCGAACACGGGGTTGGATCCCGGAATGATCTGCATGCCGGCGATAGCCGACGACGGAATGAGATCCCAGTTGACGACGTCGCCGAACGGCTCGTTCACGCGCACGCCGTCCTGGAACACGGAAATCCCCTGCGGAGTGCCGAGCAGCGGAGAGGCGGTGAAGCCGCGGAAGTTGATATCCATTTGAAATGGATTTCCTTGGCTCGAGTTGGCCGTGACGCTCGTCGAATTTTCCGCGAGATAGTCGACGAGGCTGCTCCGTCGCTGCTTCGCTAAATCCTCGGCCGAGAAAATCTGGACGTTTGCGGGTACGTCGCGCAGCGGCGTGCCCATTCCCGGCAGGGGCGTCGTACCGACCACTTCGACCGTTGGTAGTGTTGGGACAGTCGGAGGGATTTCCGCAGCGACGCTTGGGATGGCGATCCACGTGGTACCGAGCGCCGTCACCGCGGCGCAGGCCAGCGGGCGCCATCGAAGTAGGTCTTGTGATTTCATTCCTAGATAGAAACCTCTGATCTTATCCCCTCTCCCTCCGGGAGAGGGGCAGGTCGCTCCTGCGCATCCTGCGCTCGCGACATTCGTACATCCCTGTACAGCAGGTGAGGGGCGGTGGTGAAGCGATAAATATTGGAGCGACCGCTCGTCTAGCCTACTCTACGCCGCGCGGCGCTCGCTCAAAGTTGACCGTGCCCCGATACATGCGCTGCCAGCGTCATCGCCGCTGTGGTCGTCAAGCCGTCTTCGCTCGTTCCCGCAGCAAGAACTTCTGAATCTTTCCAGTCGATGTTTTCGGCAGCGGACCGAAGACGACGCTCCGCGGAACCTTGAAGTGGGCGATACGTTCGCGACAAAAGTCGATGATCTCCTTTTCCGTCACGCTGGCGCTTTCCTTCAGTTCGACGAAAGCGCACGGCGTCTCGCCCCACTTTTAGTCCGGGCGCGCGACGACGGCGGCGCTCAGCACCGCCGGATGCCGATACAGCGCGTCCTCGACCTCGAGCGAGGAGATATTCTCTCCGCCGGAAATGATGATGTCCTTGGAGCGGTCTTTGACTTTGACATAACCGTCCGAGCCCATAACTGCCAAATCGCCGGAGTGGAACCAGCCGCCGGCGAACGCCTCTTGCGTCGCCTTTGGATTCTTTAGATAGCCCTTCATGGTGATGTTGCCGCGAAACATGATCTCACCCATGGTCTCGCCGTCCCGCGGCACCGGCTCCATGCTGGTCGGATCGAGCACGGTCATGCCTTCCTCGAGGAGATACGCCACGCCCTGACGACTGTTGAGCTGCGCGCGTTCTTCGAGACTCGCTTCGTTCCATTGCGCGTGCTTGGCGCAAACTGCGGCGGGACCGTACGTCTCGGTGAGCCCGTAGACATGCGTGAGGTCGAACCCCATGCGCTCCATGCCCTCGATAATCGCGACCGGCGGTGCGGCCCCGGCGACCAGGCACGATACGCCGCTCAAGCCTTGCTTCCACTCCGCCGGTGCGTTGATGAGCGTGTTGTGCACGATCGGCGCGCCGCAGTAGTGCGTAACCTTGTGGCTGCGCATGAGATCGAAAATCGTCCGCGCCTCGACCTTGCGCAGGCACACGTTGGTGCCGGCGGCGGCGGCGATCGTCCAAGTGAAGCACCAGCCGTTGCAGTGAAACATCGGCAGCGTCCAAAGATACACCGGATGCCGCTGCATTCCCCAATCGAGAATATTGTTGATCGCGTTGAGGTAGGCGCCGCGATGATGATAGACGACGCCCTTCGGATTGCCCGTGGTACCCGAGGTGTAGTTGAGGGAGATGGCATCCCACTCGTCATCCGGCAACGCGCCGGCGAAATTCTCATCGCCTTCTCGCAAGAACGCCTCGTACTCCTTCTCTCCCAGGAATTTTCCACCTTCGCAGAGAACATCGTCGACGTCGATCACGGCCGGACGGTGCTTGACCAGTGTCAACGCCGTTTCGACGACGCCGGAAAATTCGCGGTCCGTGAAGAGAAATTTCGCCTCGCCGTGATCCAGCATGAACGCGATCGCGGCGGCGTCGAGCCGCGTGTTCAACGTATTGACCACTGCGCCGATCATGGCGGGACCGAAGTGCAGTTCGAACATCGCGGGCACATTCGGCAGTATCGCGGCGACGGTGTCGCCGCGACCGACGCCGCGCCGCTGCAACGCCGAAGCCAGCCGCCGGCAGCGCCGCGACACTTCACTCCACGTCAGCCGGCGGCTTCCGTGAATCGTTGCGACATGGTCGGGATAGACCGCGGCGGCTTTGTGCAAAAACGACAGCGGCGAGAGCGGAACGTAATTAGCCGGGTTCTTGTCGAGGTCGAGATCGTAGGCGTTCGTCATGCGTATCTACCGCGAAGCCGATCGAGTAGGGGTGCGCCGGCTTGTTTTCGCGCATCTGCCGTGAGGCGCGTATGACAACCGATGTCGGCGCGTATTTCAAGCGGGACAAGCGCGCCTCGGCGCGGAACCGCCACGGCGTCGAACGAGTATCGCGCGGGCGATCGACCTTACGACCGGGCGGGCTTGTATGGGATGCGCTTCTATTTGTAAGCTGGCGACTCGCTAACGAGAGCACACCCGTCCCATGAGACTGCAAAGCAAGATCGTCGTCGTGACCGGCGGCGCCACCGGTATCGGGCGCGCGTTGTGCCGGCGCTTCAAACAAGAAGGGGCGGCCGGAGTCGTCGTCGCGGATATCGACGTTGCCGGCGCCACCGAGGTTGCGCGCGAGGTCGGCGGTTTGGCGGTGAAGACGAACGTCGCCGTTGAAGCGGAAGTCGTTCAGCTGGTCGAAGCCGCGATCGCCAAGTTCGGCCGCATCGATCTGTTTTGCTCGAACGCCGGCGTAATCGTACGCGGCGGCCCCGAAACGCCGAACGCGGAGTGGCAAAAAATTTGGGACGTGAACGTGATGGCACACGTGTACGCCGCGCGCGCGGCGCTGCCGGGAATGCTTGCGCGCGGCGATGGTTACTTGTTGCAAACGGCTTCCGCGGCCGGTTTGCTGTCGCAGATCGGGTCGGCGCCGTACGCCGTCACCAAGCACGCCGCCGTCGCGTTCGCGGAATGGCTCGCGATTACCTACGGCGATCAGGGAATCAAGGTGAGCTGCTTGTGCCCGCAAGGGGTGCGGACCAACATGCTGCTCGGACAAGGCGGCGATCGGCGATCGTTCTTATCCGAAGGGTCGGTCTCCGCCGAAGAAGTCGCGGAATCGGTGGTGCGTGGACTCAATGCCGAAGAGTTTTTGATTTTACCGCATCCGGAAGTGCTCGAGTTTTTTCGTCGCAAGGGCAGCGACTACGACCGCTGGCTCGGCGGCATGCGCCGTTTGCAGGCGAAGGTGAAGGATCAGTTTGGAATTTAAACGGCGGCCTCGGCTGCTTTTCATCAAGGAGAAATCATAATGATAAAGTCCTACCCACTTCTCGTCGTTGGCGCTCTCGCCCTCGGAGTCGTTTGCTTGGCGGCGCTTGTTATCTCGGGCCTTGGCAACCGCTGGCAGCTTTGGGGATACGAAACGGCGTTCGTCATCCTGGGGTCGGCGCTCATCGGAGCGTTGATAACCGTCGTCGCGGCGCTCGTCGGCGGGGTGCTCTCGTGGCGAAGCGGATATCAGTGGGGTTTATACGTATCGATGGCCGCGCTGGTGGTCGGGCTCGTTACCGCGCTGCCGCCGCTCTCGTGGATCCGATCGGCGCGCCAGCTGCCCTACATTCACGACATCACCACCGACACGGAAAATCCGCCCGCGTTCGTGGCGATCATGAAGGAGCGCGCGAATGCGCCCAACACCGCCGCCTACGGCGGCCCGGAAATCGCAAAACTGCAACGCGAGGGCTATCCCGATTTGGCGCCGCTGCAAGTGCGCGTTCCGCCCCCGCGCGCCTTCGAGGCCGCGCTCGCCACCGCGCGCGATCTCGGCTGGAAGGTGATCGACAGCGACGCATCGACCGGCCGCATCGAGGCAACGGACCAAACGCTTTGGTACGGATTCATCGACGATATCATCGTGCGGATCACGCCATCGGCGGACAGCGCGCGCGTCGACGTCCGATCGGTCTCGCGCGTCGGCAAAAGCGACATCGGCACCAACGCGCGGCGCATCCGCAAGTTTCTCGACGCGTTCGCCGCGCGCACGGCTCAAGCGACGGGCTAGCGAGATTCTTCGCGCCCGTCCCGATCGCGCGCACGTCGCGATCGGCGCGATAACGCGGTGGAGCAATTGATGGTGAGCGATGTAGGGATCGAACCTACGACCCCTGTCGTGTGAAGGGAATAGTGTATTAACTGACGTGAAGTGAAATTGCACGCTTTCGACCCTCGATCCACCCGCGGAGTTTTCTTTTGCCGGATGGCGCGCACATTTCTACTGTGTTTGTCGGCGTCACGGAATCTCTCGCAAGACAGATTGGGTTCCGCATGGCTTGCGTCACGGT
>JBGPCS010000152.1:0-6577 GCA_041481875.1 Sulfurifustaceae bacterium | reverse complement strand
GCCGCCGCGATGTTGTCGAGGAACGAGGACAGCACGAAGATCATCACCAGCAGCACGAAGCTGCCGATCCATCCCGCCGGCAGGAACCGCGGCAGCGCCGCCGGCACTTGGCTTTCCTCGAAATGGCGAGACAGCAAAGCGAAGCCGAGTAGCAAGAAAAGCAGATTCGACAACATCACGGCTTCGTGACTCATGTGCGCGCCGAGCCCGGCGATACCCGGCCCGGTCTTGAATCCGGTGAAAAAGAGCTTGTAGGTTGCGATCGTGGCAAATCCGACTAGGGCGACATAAAGCGTGTGTCGATGAAACAAGGCGACACCGATGAGCGTCAGCGCGAAGAGAACGAAATCGATCGGCACACCGAGCACGGCCGGCGCCGATCCGCTCACGGCCCAGGCGGACGCGGGCGCAAACGTGAAACCGAGCATGCCAACAAAACACGCGAAGCGTGCCGGCGACAGAACGGCGAGAGGAAGCGCCACCCGCGGCCTACATGCCGATCAATTCGGCTCGCTTGAGCGTGTTGCGCAAGATTCGGATCGAGGCGATATCGACCATGGTGCCATCGACCGCGACTGCGCCGAGGCCGGCGGCTTCCGCTTCAGCGTACGCGGCAGAAAGCTTGCGCGCGCGATCGACCGCTTCGCGGGTCGGCGAAAACATTTCGTTCGCGATCTCGATCTGGCTCGGGTGGATCGCCCACTTGCCGACCGCGCCGAGCGTATGCGCCCGGACGCACTCGCGGCGGAAGCCGTCGGGATTCTTGAACGCCGCGAACGGCCCATCGATCATGTCGATGCCGGCGGCGCGCGCGGCGATGATCACCTTGTTGCGCGCGTAGTGCCAAATATCGCCCGGATACGCGTCGTTGCCCTCGCCGATATTGCGCGTGTCGACGCCCTGCGACGCGGAGTAGTCGCCCGGCCCGAAGATCAGCGCCTCGAGCCGCGGCGAGGCGCGGGCAATCTCCTCCGCGTTGATCATCGCCTCGACCTCTTCGATCAAAACTTCCAAGCCGATCTTCCTCTTGACGCCGAGCCGCGTCTCGATCTGTGTAAGCAGCACGTCCACCCACCATACATCCTTTGCCGTCTTGATCTTCGGAACGATCAGCAAGTCGATGTACTCGTGCGCGGCTTCGACCACCTCGATGATGTCCTGATACGCGTATTCGGTCTCGAGATTATTGATCCGCACGGCGCGTGTCTTCTTGCCCCAATCGAGCGTCTTGAGCGCGTTCACGACTTTGGCGCGCGCGGGTGCCTTTTCCTTAGGCGCCACAGAATCTTCGAGATCGAGAAACACGAGATCGGCGGCGCTCGCGGCCGCCTTCACCATCATTTTTTCGTTGCTGCCGGGAGTAGAGAGCTCGGATCGGCGTAGGCGCATCGGCATGCTGATTCCTCTGGTCGTTTCAATACTCAAGTGTTGGGTCGGAGACGCGGATGGCAAGCAGTCGTTTCTCGACTAGGTGTCTCGCGTGCCGATCGTTTCTTCACTTTGCCTCGAGCGCGGATATCGCTCCATTTGAAAACCGATATATTCGCGTGTGCGGATGCACGAGCACAAGGGTTCGCGCCGGCTCCAGCCCGAGATAGATTCCCCGCAGCACGCGGCTCACCATATCATGCGCCACGACGATGGCGGTCGTCGTCTCCGCGAGACGGCGCGTTATCCACGGCAGGACACGCCGTTCGAGCATTGCGTAGCTTTCGCCGCCCGGGATCGCACGATTCCATTCGTCCCGATCGCGTTCCTCGCGCACACCCGGATACCGGCAATCGATCTCAGCGTTGGTCATGCCTTGCCATTCGCCGTGATCGAGCTCGGCGAGAGAATCTTCGATGACGACGTGCTCGGGCGGCAACTGCAACCACGATCGGACGATCTCTGCCGTAGTCCGCGCGCGGCCCAACGGGCTCGTGTAGAGAATCACGTCCGCCGAATCCGCGATATCGCCCCGAAGCGCCAAACCGCACGCTTGCGCCTGGCGCATACCGAGCTCGGTCAACGGTGAATCGCCGCGACCTTGTCGGCGTCCGACGCGATTCCACTCGGTTTCACCATGACGAAGAAGATAGAGCATTCAAGATCCGCTGTGTCTGATCGCATCGCGAAAAAACTCAACGCAGCGCTTGGCCAACGCTTCGTCGTTACCACCGTCGCGAGCGAACTCGGCCGCCGTTGCCGGCACCGCGGGATGCTTCCAGTCGATGAACTCGCTGCTTTCGAGATAATGATCCATGTCGGAAATCGATCGATGGAATCTGTTCCAGCCAGCACCAAACGGGAGACGCCGCTCCCCTAGGTGACCTCGCAGGACACGCGGAGCGACTGCTCTAAACGCTCCGGCGACAAACCGCTAGCTTACCTGACCGGCGCAGGTGGGAGAATGGAAACGTGAGTCCACGCGCTATCCGATGCGGCTCGCGGACGCTCTTTGGCGCGCACCGCCGTGACGCCCCTATTCGGACTTCTTCACCCAGTTTTTGATCGCGTCGATCGTTTCCTTTTCGATGCCGTTGTAGCCGTGGTGCGCGAACGGCTGACACGGGTCGCCGACCTCGATACCGCCCTCCATCGCGATCAAATCGGTTCCATATTTCTCATGCGCATGCTCGGCGGCGCTGAACGGTGTCGCGTGACAGCGATCCTGGTTGTGATGAACGATCAGGTGACGATTCTTGTATTTTCTGCTATCGAAGCTGGAGATTCGCTGCAACGACGACGTATGAATCTCTCCGGCGATTTTGTCCGACAAGTACCCGGCCAACGACATCGTATCGAACGTGCCGTTGCTGGTGCCCATGAGATAGATACGCGCCTCGGGAAACCGACCTTTTAAGTCGTCGAGCACCGCCTGGATGCGCTCCTCGACCTGCGTGGAGTCCGTCGCCGCGGTTGCGAACTCATCGTCGACGATGAACTTCCGCGTTCGGATCACGAAGTTTCCTTTGAACCCGTAGACAAGATTGTCGTTCTCCATATGCGCGTTCATGACACCCGTACCACCGGGGAACAAGATGATCATGTAACGCGGGGGAATCTTCTGGTGATTGAGAATGTACGGAACGACTTCGCCGGACTTGTCGTGCGCCGTCGCTATCAACTCTTCGGCGGCGAAACAAAGCGAGGTTGATAGCGCGAGTGCGATCGCGGCGACGCCTCTTGCAAACTTCATACTTGTTCTCCTTCTGGTAGCCTGCCTGTCGAACGAAGATGTGCGCACGCCGGTTAGATCAAACAACAATCTTTGATTTTAGATTAGATTTGTTGGGGTTCGCCGCGGAGACTGTGTAAAAACTCGTGAGCATTTTTGCGAGTGGGACCGTGAAATAGGCAGCGCGTGCAATGCGCGCGAAGAGCGGTAGGAACGGTGCGCATGGTGCACTCTACATCCGTAGATGCGGGAAATTGTTTAGCCGCGACCAGAGATATCGGAGTTTTAACACAGTCTCCCGCGCTCACATCAACCGAGGCGGCCTTATTCTGCCTTGGCGTCGGCACCGTGTTCGGACAGCTGGGCGCCAAACCACCGATGAAGCGCCGTCAACAAATGCAGATCAGTGGTTTCAAACGTGATTTCTGCGCCTGCAGGAACGGGCGTGTACGAGACCTTGATATGAGAGGCCCCGATCTTAAGCTCCTTGAGGCCCGGCATATCCGCGCCATGTAGCATCGCTGGGTCTGAATAGTCGCCGCGCCGAAAACTCTCCGCCTCGTGCTGGAGGTGCATCCGTATGAGCGCAATCTGATCGGCTGCGCCCGGGTCTTTCGCAACTACTCGTTGAACGCCTCCGGACTCGGTCATCTTGAAGATGTGCACGGTCTTGGACATATCAAATGGCATCACGCCACCAGACCTTTGGTGCACGTGCTCCTGAGTAGTTTGCGCAAGCGCGGTAGCGCAGTTCAGCGCCAGAAGAAACGCTACCCAGGTTGCTAAGCGAAGAATGTAGCACGAGTTTGCGTTCATAAATTTTCCGGGTTCGTGTAGGTTGGGGTGAGCGTAGCGAACCCCAACGTAATTCTCTATTGACTGACGCCAATGACATTGGTATCAGAAAAATTCTTCAGTTCGGTGTCCGTATATCCAAGATCGCGAAGCACCACTGTCGTGTGCTCGCCGAGCAGCGGCGCGCGGCGCGGCAAACCGGGCGGCGTGCCGGTGAATTTTACCGGCGTCCCGGCGAAGGTGCCGCGATGCGTGCTGCCGGGATGTTCGAGGCTCACGAGCATATCGCGCGCCGTGACGTGCGGGTCGGCGAAGATGTCGGCGGCGTTGTTCACCGGGCCGGCGGGCACGAAGCCGCCGAGCGTTGCCATGACGTCGCGGTTGGTACGCACGGCGGTCCAATCGCTCACGAGCTTGCGTACTTCATCGGCGTGCTGCAGGCGATCGTCGCGCAGCTTATAGCGCGGATCGTCGGCGAGCTCGGGGCGCGCGATGCGGCGGCAGAGCTCCGCCCATTGCGCGTCGCGCGGTGTCGCGATGGCGACCCAGCCGTCTTTGGTTTTGAAAATGTCGAACGGGACAAGCATCGGGTGGCCGTTGCCTTGGGGCCCGGGAATCTCGCCGGTGTACGCGTGTTGATAAACCAGCCGCTCGCAGAGCGCGAGGATGCCGTCGTACATCGCGACGTCGACGAACTGACCTTCGCCCGTGCGCTCGGCGTGGCGCAGCGCGGCGACGATGCCGAATGCAAGCAGCGTCGCCGGATAGATGTCGCCGATACCGGGGCCGACTTTGCACGGCTGGCCCGGGCCCGGACCGGTGATGCCCATTAGGCCGCCCATCGCCTGCGCGACGACGTCGAACGCAGGCCAGTCGGCATACGGACTCGCACCGGTGCGCGGGTCGCCGAAGCCGCGCACGCAGGCGTACACGAGGCGCGGATTGATCGCGCGCAGGCTTTCGTAAGAAAGATCGAGACGATCCATCACGCCGACGCGATAATTTTCGACCAGCACGTCGGTGTCGCGCGCGAGGCGCCGGAGGATCTCGCGGCCGGCCGGCTGCTTCAGATCGATCGCGACGCTCGATTTATTTCGGTTGACGCTGTGGAAGTAACCGCCGTAGTAATGTTCGGCGTCGTCATCGAAGAACGGTACCTGCGAACGCGTGGTGTCGCCGTCGAGCGGCTCGACCTTGATCACATCGGCGCCGAGATCGGCTAGCAGCAGCGTGCAGAACGGGCCGGCGAGCATTTGGGTGAGATCGATCACCCTGACACCGGCGAGCGGTCCGGCAGATTGCGGCTGCTTAGCGCTCATCTCTCGACTTCGTTTCTGAAGTTCCGACTTAATACCCCTCTCCCTCGGGGAGAGCGGTGGGGGTGAGGGGTGCCGCGCCAATTCTCGAGAACACTTTCCCTCACCCGAACCCTCTCCCGGAGGGAGAGGGAAATAATCGGAGATTTTCCGGCAGCGGATCGTTCGAGCGTGATTGGCAGCGCAGTACCCAGATCGACGCGCGCGGCAGATCGGCGACCAACACTCATCGCCCACTCCAATGACTGCGCCGCTTGATGAGCACCCGGCGCTCGCCGGTGAACACCGTCTTCTTGTCCTGATTGACGCCGACGTGGCGGAACACGACGATGCCGGCGTCCGCGCGCGTGCCGTCCTCCTTCGCGAGCACTTCGGTGTACGCGTACAAGGTGTCGCCGTGATACACCGGCGTGCTAAAACGAATCTTGTCGAGTCCGATCTCGGCGAGCGCCTGTTCCGCGGTGTCCTCGGACGCGAGGCCGATGATGAAGGATGCGGTGATGCCGCCAAAATTGATGCGGTGCTTGAACGGACCGCGGCTCATCCGGTCTTCGTTGAAGTGGCCCTGCGCGGTGTTCA
The DNA here is from genome assembly GCA_041481875.1 of Sulfurifustaceae bacterium. Classification (GTDB taxonomy): domain Bacteria; phylum Pseudomonadota; class Gammaproteobacteria; order Acidiferrobacterales; family Sulfurifustaceae; genus JACQFZ01. Next base: position 727 of record JBGPCS010000152.1, on the reverse strand, counting down.
TCACCAGGTGCGTGATCATCACGTTGTCCATCTCGGTGATCGTGCGCCCGCGCGCGTGCTCGTAGACCGCGCCGACGGCGAAGTCCTCGAAATAGTTGCCCTTGCCGGTGAGGCTCGAGACGGTGCGCGTCATTTTTGATCGCCGCACACATGCGGTACATGTAGGTTGGGTGTAGCCGCGCACGCGGCGGAACCCAACAAGATAATATTTCGATAGGTTGCGCTTCGCTCCACCCATCCTACATCGCTGCGCGTCATTTCTTGATTTCGCCGAGCAGCCGATCGGAGATAATACGTTTTTGAATCTCGGACGTACCTTCGAAGATTTTCGTGAGCCGCGCGTCGCGCCAATGGCGCTCCACGGCGAAATCGGTGGTATAGCCGGCGCCGCCGTGGATCTGGATGCCTTCGCTCGTCACGCGCTCCGCCATCTCGCTCGCAAACAGCTTCAGCATCGACGCTTCGCGATCGCAGCGCCGGCCGCCGTCGATCTCGGTCGCGACAAAGTACATAAGCGCGCGCGCCGCTTCGATCTCCGTCGCCATGTCGGCGATCTTGAAGCGGATCGCTTGGAAATGAGCGATGGGCTCGTTGAACTGCACGCGCTCGTGCGCGTACTTGATCGAATCCTCGAGCGCACCGCGCGCGAGCCCAATGGCGCGCGCGGCCGTGTGGGCGCGCGCGATTTCGAGCCCGCCCATCACCGAATAAAATGCCTTACCCTCTT
>JBGPCS010000151.1:0-6608 GCA_041481875.1 Sulfurifustaceae bacterium | reverse complement strand
GCGGGCTTCTGCCCGGTCGCCGTCGAATCTACTTGCGCGCGACGGTTAGCGTCGGCGAGGCTCGCGATCAGCGCATCCAGACCGTGGGCGTGTACTTTTTCCGCGTAGGTGCTGCGATAGTTGGTGATCAAACTCACCCCCTCGATCGAGACGTCGTAGACCTTCCAACCGTCATCGGATCGATAGAAGCTGTAGTTCATCGAAATATTGGGCGCGCCGCCGCCTTGCACGATTTCAGTCCGCACCAGCACGGTCTTCTCATCGGCGGCGCGCACCGGCAATATTCGAACTTCTTGGTTGGTGTACTTGAGCAACGCGGTCGCGTATGTACGCACCAAAAGATCGCGGAATTCCTTCACGAAGCGTTCGCGTTGCTCCTCGGTCGCTTCGCGCAAATGACGTCCGAGTACTGACCGCGCCATGACGCGGAAATCGAAGTACGGCAGCACTTCCCGATCGACCATGACATAAAGTTTTTTCGGGTCGCGCGTGTACTCGTCGTGATTGGCCTTGATCAGGGGCAAAGTCTGGTCGGTGACGGTGCGCACGAGTTGATCGGGCGCTTTTGCCTCCACGGCGACGACGAGGAGCGGCAGCAATAATCCGAAGACAAGTATGGGAGCACGCTTCATGGCGGTTCCTCTCATCGTGGCGGCGGCGCCGGAGCGGGCGCCGGTTTGCCGTTGCTTGCCGGGGTCTCCGAAGCCTTGCTGAACAGAAATTGTCCGATCAGTTTCTCGAGCACCACCGCCGATTGCGTGACGGTGAGCTTGTCACCGTCCTTCAGATAGGCGTCCGCGCCGCCCGGTTCCAAGCCGACATATTGTTCCCCCAATAAACCCGAGGTGAAAATCGCCGCGCTCGTGTCGATTGGAATCCGGTCGAAACGGCCGTCGAGGTTCATCGTCACTATCGCTTGATAGCGATCGTTGTCGAAGCCGATCGCGGCAATGCGCCCGACCGGGACCCCCGCCATCGTGACGCGGGATTTCACTTTGAGTCCACCGACGTTGTCGAAGTTGGCGTGCACCCGATACCCGTTCAGCACGTCGGCGGTGGCGAGATTGCCCACCTTGAACGCCAGCATCGCGAGCGCGAGGATGCCGACGGCGACAAACAAGCCCACCCAGACTTCGAGCGTTTTTCTTTGCACCATGTCAGACCTCTCCCAGCGTCAACGCCGTCAAGATGAAATCCAGACCGAGCACCGCGAGCGACGAATAAACCACGGTACGGTTCGTCGCGCTCGCGACCCCCTCGGAGGTCGGTACCGCGTCGTACCCTTCGAACACGGCGATCCACGTAACAGTAATGCCGAACGCAACACTTTTGATGACACCGTTCACGATATCATCGCGAAAATCGACCCCGCTTTGCATTTGCGACCAAAACGCGCCGGCATCGACGCCGAGCAGGCCGACGCCGACGATATGCCCGCCGAGCACCCCGATCGCGGAAAATAGCGCCGCGAGCAGCGGCATCGCGACGACGCCGCCGAAGAAGCGCGGCGCGATCACCCGCATGATCGGATTCACCGCCATCATTTCCATGCCGGCGAGTTGCTCGGTCGCTTTCATCAGCCCGATTTCCGCGGTGAGCGCCGATCCGGCGCGCCCGGCGAAGAGCAGCGCCGTCACCACCGGCCCGAGCTCGCGCACGAGCGACAGCGCGACCAGCAAGCCGAGCGACTCCGCCGCGCCGAAGCGCACGAGCGTGTTGTAGCCCTGCAAGCCGAGGACCATGCCGACGAAGAGACCGGACACCATAATGATAAGCAGCGTCAGCACGCCGACGGCGTAGATCTGCTGCATGATGAGAAAAAATCGACGAAACAAAGGGCGGGACGCGGCGAAGATGTCGTAGAGGAACATGCTCGCTCGACCAAGCCGCTCGACGCTGCCGATAACGCCCGCGCCGAGCTCGCGTATCGCGTTCGCGTTCATGCGGTTTCCTTCGCCAACAGATCCTGTAGATAGTCCGGCGCCGGATGTTGATACGGCACGGGCCCATCCGGCTGTCCTTCCATGAACTGCCGGACGTAGTCCGAAGAAGAATGCTGCAACTCCTTCGGCGGACCCTCGCCGATGATCCTGCCCTCGCCGACGATGTAGGCGTAGTCCGAAATCAGGCAGGTTTCCTGGACGTCGTGCGACACGACGATCGAGGTAATGCCAAGCGTGTGGTTCAGCTCCTGAATCAGTTTTGCGATCACGCCTTTCGAGATCGGATCGAGCCCGGTGAACGGCTCGTCGTACATGATGATCATCGGTTCGAGCGCGATCGCGCGCGCCAGCGCCACCCGCCGCGCCATGCCCCCCGACAGCTCCGAGGGCATCAAGCGATGCGCACCGCGCAACCCAACCGTTTCGAGTTTCATCAGCACGACGGTACGAAGGATCTCCTCCGGTAATGTAGTGTGCTCGCGGATCGGAAAGGCGACGTTCTCGAAAACCGTCAGATCGGTAAAGAGCGCGCCCGTTTGGAACAGCAGCGCCATTCGCTTGCGCAACGCGAACAGCTGATCGGTGTCGAGATCGGGAACGCCGATCCCATCGACGATCACCTGCCCGGAATCGGGATAAATTCGCCCGCCGATTAAATTCAGTATGGTGGTCTTGCCGCTCCCGCTGCCGCCCATGATCCCGGTGATGCGCCCGCGTTCGGCGTGTAGGGTGAGTCCGTTAAGAATGCGGCGATCGCCACGGGAGAAAACTACCTTGTCGAGCGTTACGACGGCGTGATCGGCGCGCGGTGCGGCTACGCTATCGGTCGCAACGCGCTTGCCGGAGGCGGCTCGCTTCAATCGGGTCCCTGTCGGTCGTTTCCGAGGTGAGGCGCATTTTATGCGCGTCGCTGCGGCTTTGCTACTCAGAGATGCAACCCGACATACGTAACGACGGCAAACACCGACCGCATGCTGGTGGCGCGATGCCTGTGCATAAAGGCGAATTCCCTTACTTACCCGGGTGTCTCGGTCCGGCCCGCCGTGGTCCTGAGTCTTTGCCAGATTTGGCGATTCAAGTCATCCGGCCAGCGCTGTTAGATCCACGCCTTCTCTGTCCGGCAATGCATCTGGGGGAAACAATAGATTGAAATGCAGCAGTGATCGAAGCTTGGCGGCGCTTACGGGTTTGGCAAAAACGTGGGTACGCTCTAACTGAGAAACGTGTTGTGGTACAAGCGAAAGATTACCGGTCATGATCGCGCAGGGCACGGTTACGTTAAAGCGCTTGCGCACGTCTCGTATGATCTCCTTTCCGGAAAACGAAGGCTCAAATTGAAAATCAGCGATGAGAAAATCCGGGGCATTTTTAGACGCCGATAGAACTTGTTGTAACTCCGCCTTAGACGTGGCGGTTATCACGTGTGCATTCCAGTTCAACAAAAGGATCTTGATGGCATCGACGACAGAATGATCGTCGTCCACCACGAGGATCGAGCGATTCGATAGAGAAAAACTCAGCGTTTCACTGTTGGTGGCGGTTGCTGTCACGGAGACAGATCGCTCGCTTGATATTGGAACTCGCAGTCCAAACATACTTCCTCGGTTCGGTCGGGAACGAACATGGATGGGATGACCGAGTAAGTCGGCCAACCGTTTGGCGATCCCAAGACCTAGTCCTACACCCTCTCGTCGCGCGCCAACAGTTCCGCAGGCCAAGGGAATCTGGTAAAAATCCTCGAAGATCGAGGTTAGTTGATCGGACGGAATCCCAATCCCGGTATCGAAAACCTGAATTGCCGCACCGCGATTCTTCGAAGCGCGGCATGCGATAAGAATGCCGCCTTGGTTCGTGTACTTGATCGCGTTGGAAATAAGGTTGCGCAAAATGCGCTGCAACAACGACCCATCCGTCATGATCGCGACATCCGGTGTACGGAACCGAAGCCGCAGACCTTTCGCCGCCGCTAGCGGCCCAAATTCGTTCGACAATGTTTCAAACAGCGTTGCGACCGGAATGGCGTCAATGGAGAGATTTGTCTTTCCGCTTTCGACTCGGGTGATATCGAGCAAATCGTCGAACAACGACTTGAGGGAGCCAAGCGCCGTCTCCATGAGCTTCAGGGTAGGCTGCACATTTTCGTCTCTCGCGTTGAGTCGCAACGAGCTCATGAGTAATAGCAGGACATGCAGCGGTTGGCGCAAATCGTGGCTGGCGGCCACAAAGAACCGGGTCGTGGTCCGGTTCGCCGTTTCGGCGTCTTCCTTGGCTTTGATGGCCTCCTCCTGCTTCATTTTAAGAATACCGGTCAGCTCCTCGTTCAGGAATCTCGCGTAAATCGTCTCGAAGACCTGCTTTCTCTGCTGAAAGACCATTAGAAATGAAGCGCAAGCGGCGAGAACCATAAACGCGGCGACAATCAGATCGCGTTCGCTACCGCGAACGAGATGAAGCGAAGCGATGGATACGCAGAGCGGAACAATCCCCACACACGCGGTTCGAAGATCCGCTTTCGAATACTGCGCCACCCCAAGCATCACGCCGGCGCACAACAGTAGAAACAAGTCCTCGCGCGGAGAACCTATTCCGAATGCGTAGTACGCATAAGCCATGATCGATGAGTTGATCCCGGAGATCACCTGAAAGAAAAGCACCCATCGCTCGATTCGGTGCTCCGGTATGCCATGCCGTTTGGTATGAAGGAATCCCCACATCTCGAATGGATGATGGACTCCGAGGCAAACGAAGAGCCAAACGAGCAAGTGAGATTTATCGGCGTGACTCCAAGCCAACCACACTACCGCGATCTCGGAAGCGATCTGCGGGATGATCTGCAATTTAAACAAGGTAAAAAACTCAAGAACGATCGTCGCCCGTACTTTCGCTATGAGACGTTGTCTTGCCGCGGCGGGCAAAAAATCTTGCGTTAACTGATCGGCGGAAGGTGCGTGCTGCATGCTTTTTTGCGAGGACCTACGCGAGGCCGAGCAATAATTTGGAAGCAACCTGCGCGCGGTTGTCGACTTGCATCTTTGTTAGAATATGACCCACGTGCGTACGGACCGTATATTCGGAAATACTGAGGTGTCTGGCGATGAGTTTGTTAGAGAGTCCCCGCGCCAGCAACGGAAGAATTTCATTCTCGCGCGGTGTGAGAGGCATGTCGCGCTTCCCTTGGCTCTGAAAATGTTGCGCCTTATTGTTCTTCTTGTTCTTCAGATCCGCGAATTCCGAAGGTATATAGATGCCGCCGTCCAAGATGAGTTGAATAGCCTGTTTCAACACGGTAACGGCGGTGGTCTTGGGTACGTAACCCGCAGCGCCCAGTGTCAATACCTGATGTATTTCCTCTTTTTCGATGCTGCCAGAGAGCACCAGCACCGGGGTTGACTGCGCCCCTGCTCGCAGGCGCATAAATCCTTGCAATCCGCGGCTATCGGGTAAATTCAAATCGTAGATGATCAGGTCGATATCGGGGTGCTCCCCAACCAGCGCCAAACATTCTTGCAACGATCCTGCCGATAAACAGTGATTGGACGCACCCAGCTCTGCTTTCAGCGCATCAACGACGAGCGGGTGATCGTCAACGATAAGGTATTTCATCTCACTTTGCCGAGCCGGTGCTTGCTCGGTTTGGAGCCTACTCTACTTCGACTATGTTGTCGCGGCAGCAAAGTCAATTCGTACGATACCAATCCTCTCTTGATTGGAGTCATCCTCACAGTCGAAATTTAGGGACTGCGCGATGTCAAAACTGCGCTCGAGATTTAAGCAGGGCGATGCGATCGTGGCTGCGCTTCCTGCGGCGATCGCCGCGGAAGAAAATCACATCGTCAAGCGATACACGCTTGCGTTATACGGCCAATTCCAAACTCACGCAGATATGTTCGATCCGAAGATACTCATCGGCCGATGCACCGGTGCCATCAGGCGCGTCGCCGTCCTAGGCTTTGGCAAGACCGGCGACCGGCGGTCGGCTCAGCGTGTTTACATGTTCGCTTTCGCTGTCTGCCAACGCGCTCGCGGGATGCAACAAATTAAAGTGGAGTAGCGATCGAAGCTCAGCGACGCTCACGGGTTTGGCAAAGAGGTGAATATGCTCTAACTGGGCAACGTGCGCCGGTACGAGCGCGACGTTACCGGTCATGATCGCGCAGGGTACGGTCTCGTTATAACGCTCGCGTACGTATCGTATGATTTCCTCTCCGGAAAACGAAGGTTCGAATTGAAAGTCAGCGATAAGAAAATCCGGCGCACGGGTACACGCAGAAATTACCCGTTGTAGTTCCAATTTAGACGTGGCGGTTAGCACGTGGGCGTTCCAATTCGACAGTAGGATCTCGATGGCATCCGTCACGGATTGGTCATCGTCCACCACTAAGATGGAGCGGCCCGATAGAGAAAAACTCGGTGTCGTGCCAGCGGCCGCGGCTACCGCCGAGACCGGCCGCGCGTTTGATAGCGGGACGCGCAGTCCAAACATGCTTCCGCGGTTCGGTCGCGAACGAACAGAGATCGGATGATCGAGTAAATTGGCCAACCGCTTGGCGATCCCGAGACCCAGCCCCACGCCCTCTCGGCGCGCGACGCCCGTTCCGGGTGCGATGGGAATCTGGTAGAAATCCTCGAAGATCGAAGTGAGATGATCCGGCGGAACGCCGATGC
>JBGPCS010000150.1:0-6679 GCA_041481875.1 Sulfurifustaceae bacterium | reverse complement strand
GGCGCGTGGTCGACGATGATGTGCTGCGCCGCCATCGCGATAGTCTGCAAGCCCGACGAGCAGAAGCGATTCACGGTCGCGCCGGCGACGCTGACCGGAAGCCCGGCGCGCATCGCCGCCATGCGCGCGACGTCGTTGCCTTGCGACGCCTCGGGCAGCGCGCAGCCGAAGATCACATCGTCGATCTCGGCGCCCTCGACCTTGGCGCGCTCGACGGCGTGTTTGATCGCGTGCGCCGCGAGCGCGGCGCCGTGGGTCATGTTGAAGCCGCCGCGCCACGATTTCGCGAGTGCCGTGCGCGCTGTCGATACGATTACTACGTCGGTCATACGATTCTCCCGCTGCTGGAGTTCTATGTAGGGTGCGTTCCACGCACCATTTTTGCTGCTCGGTGCGCACAGCGCACCCTACATTGTTGAATCAGTCAAAGTCTCTCAGTTGAACGTCTTGCCTTCCGCCGCGAGCTTCGCGAGCAACGGCGCCGGCTGCCAGAACGCGCGATCAACAAACGGATTGCGTGCGTAGCTTTCCATGTAGCGGACGACGTTCATCAGCCCCACCATGTCGGCGTAAAGCATCGGGCCGCCGCGATGGATCGGAAAGCCGTAACCCATTAGATAAACGAGATCGATATCCGACGCGCGCTGCGCGATGCCTTCTTCCAAAATGCGCGCGCCCTCGTTGACGAGCGCAAAGACGCAGCGTTGGACGATCTCCTGCTCGGAAATTTTTCGCGGCGTAATGCGCATCTCCTTGCGCGAATCCTCGATGACTTTATCGACGATCGGATCGGGCAACGCATCGCGTTTCCCCGGCTCGTAGCGGTAATAGCCGGCGCCGGTCTTCTGGCCGAAGCGGCCCATTTCACACAGTCGGTCCGCGATCAGCGCTTTCGGCGCGTTCGGGTTCGCGGCGTATAGACGCTTGCGCACCGCCCAACCGATGTCGCCGCCCGCGAGGTCCGCCATCTTGAACGGGCCCATCGCGAAGCCGAACTTTTCGATCGCACCGTCGATTTGTTGCGGCGCCGCGCCTTCGGTGAGCATCGTCAGCGCTTCGCGCGCGTATCTCCCGACCATGCGATTGCCGATGAAGCCGTCGCACACGCCCGACAGTACCGCAGTCTTCTTGATCGTCTTGGCGATTCTCATGGACGTGGCGAGCACGTCTTTCGCGGTTTGGTCGCCGCGGATGACTTCGAGCAATCGCATGACGTTGGCCGGACTGAAAAAGTGCAGGCCGATCACGTCCTGCGGGCGCTTGGTGAAGCTCGCGATCTTGTTGACGTCGAGCGTCGAGGTGTTGCTCGCGAGGATCGCACCGGGCTTGGCGATCTCGTCGATTTTCTTGAACACCGCTTCCTTCACGCTCATCTCTTCGAACACCGCCTCGATGACGAGATCGACATCCTTGAGATCGTCGTACGAAAGCGTCGGCTTGAGCAGGCCCACGCGCTGTTCGGCTTTATCCGGTGCGAGCTTGCCTTTGGCGACACGGTCGTCGTAAATCCTACGGATCGCCTTGACCCCGCGATCGAGCGCGTCTTGCTTGGTTTCGAGAATGACAACCGGGATGCCGGCGTTGAGAAAATTGACGCTGATGCCGCTGCCCATCGTGCCGGCGCCGATCACGCCGACTTTCTTGATCCCGCGCCCCGTGGTGTCATCCGGCACGTCCGCGATCTTCGACGCCGCGCGCTCGGCAAAGAAAATGTGGCGTAGCGCCCGCGACTCGTCGCTCACGAGGAGTTGCGCGAACGCTTCGCGTTCGACTTTCAGGCCATCATCGAAGCTCTTAAACACCGCCGCCTCGACCGCGTCGATGCACTTGAGCGGCGCGGGAAAATTTTTCGCCGTTTGACCGACGCCGGTGCGGGCCCATAGCAAGAACGCCTCCGGCTTGGCGTGTGTCACCTTGAGGTCGCGCACCCGCTTGAGCGGCATGTTGTCCTTGACGACCTTCTCGGCGAGACCGATCGCGTCCTTCAGAAGGTCGCCTTGCGAAAACTGATCGAACAGCGCGCTTCCCATGAGCATGCCGGCCGGAACGCTCTCGCCCGAAACGATCAGATTTAGCGCCGGCTCGAGGCCGATCGCGCGCGGCAAGCGCTGCGTGCCGCCGGCGCCCGGCAACAATCCGAGCTTCACTTCCGGCAGCGCGATCTGCGCGTCGGGTTTGGCGATGCGGTAGTGGCAGCCGAGCGCCAGCTCGAGTCCACCGCCCATGCAGGTTCCCGCGATCGCGGCGATGACGGGCTTCGTCGCGGTGTCGATATAGTTGATGACGGTTAGTAGATTCGGTTCGGCGAGCATTTTCGGCGTGCCGAATTCCTTGATGTCGGCGCCGCCGGAGAACATCTTGTCATTGCCGATGATGACGATCGCTTGGACGTTGCTGTCGGCTTCCGCTTTCTTGACGCCCTCGACAAGGCCGCGCCGAACGTCGTAGCCGAGACCGTTGACCGGCGGATTGTCCAAGGCGATGACGGCGACCCTACCGTGCAACTCGTACCGGGTGCTACTCATAGTGGCTCCTGTTTCGCTGCCATGTTCGATGGCGGTTGCGGTGCTCGCGCCGACGCGCCGCTCGGAGCTTGCTCAGAAAGACGAACGAGACGGGGCGATCCGACGTCGCTGAAGCGACTCCATACACAAGTGTACTGTGAATGTCATACACTAGTGCATCGGAGTAGCGAGCGTCAATAAACCCGGTACCCTCATGGCGAGTGCGAAAGTCTCTATCCTACGAAGCCGACTTCCGGAAAAGGAGCGGAAATTAAGCCGCGATACGTGGCTGGACGGCGCCGCGGCCGCGATTGCCGAGGGCGGTTTCGACAACGTGCGGGTGCTAACGCTGGCCAGGCGGCTCGGTGTCACCCGCGGCAGTTTCTACTGGCATTTCAAGGATCACGCGGACCTCGTCGCGTGCTTTCTCGATCGCTGGCGCGACCGGCGCCTGGGCGAGCTTGCGTACTTGCGCAACAGCAGCGAGGACGGCAAGTCCGAACTGCGGCGAATATTCCACACGGTGCTGAGCGAGCCCGCCCGCACCACGCGTCAGATGCGCGTCGAGCTCGCGGTGCGCGATCTGGCGCGCCGGGACACCCACGCCGCGAAGATCGTTGCGGAAGTGGATCGCGGGCGGATCGAACACTGCGCGGCGCTGCTCCAGGAATCGATGGCGGACAAGAAACAGGCGCGTGATCTCGCGCTTCTGGTGTATGTCGCCACCATCGGCGGGCGTGTCGTGTTGACGAGCTTTCGCGAGAGCGAGGCCGCCATCAACCGCATGGACAATCTGATCGAGGAAATCTTGGCGACGCGACGCCGACCGGCCTAGCCCGGCCGCGTCACGCGGCGCTCGCGTCGAGTAGCGGGATAGGTAGAATTGGCGCTTCACCATCGCACTCTCGGACCCCACCATGACCCCTGAGCCGCCACGTGTATCCGATTCACTCCCCGCCGATGTTCTCGCCGCGATCCAGCAAGGCAACAAGATCGAGGCGATCAGGCGCCTGCGCGCCGCGCGCAACCTCGACCTTAAGGGTGCGAAGGATCTCGTCGATAGTCACGTACGAAGCGATCCGCTGCTCGCAAGAAAATATCAACAACAGTCCGCCAACGCGCGTCCGCTGCAGTGGGTGATCATCGCCGCTGCATTGGCGATGACGTGGTTTTGGTTTTTTCGCCGGTGAGCGCCGGGCGCTACGGGTTCGCGGGTCCCAAACGCGATCGAGTGAAGGCCGTCACGACCGGTAGGTTCTTGCGGCGGGAGATCTGGCGAGCGGCTTGTCGGCGAGGCCGAATTTTTTTGGAGCCTTCAGCAGTCGCGTAAATTCCGGCGCCGGCAGCGGATCGCTGTAGTAATGACCTTGCGCTCCGAAGCAGCCGTGCTTTTTCAGGAATGCCGTTTGCTCTACCGTTTCAACCCCTTCGGCGACCACCACGAGATTGAGGTTGCGCGCCATGGCGAGAATGGCCGTGACGATCGCGGTGTCGTTCGGATCGTCGTCGATGCCGTCGATGAACGATCGGTCGATTTTGACGGTGCGAATGGGAAAGCGTTTCAGATAGGCGAGACTGGAGTAACCGGTGCCGAAGTCGTCGACGGCGAACCGGATCCCCTCGCGCGCGAGCTGCTCGATCATCGCCAGATTCTCGGCATTTTGCATCATCAGGGTGCTTTCCGTGATCTCCAAGTCGACCGCGGTCGCGGGCAGGCGATGCTCGCGCAATGTGTGCACGATGAATTCGGCAAACTGCCCGTGGAGAAACTGCTGTGGCGAGAGATTCACGGAGACACGCATGTTCGGGTCGACCGCTTCACGCCAGCGCAGCAGTTGCGCACACGCCTCGCGCAAAACCCACTCCCCGATCGGGGCAATCAATCCGGTTTCCTCGGCGACGTTGATGAACTCGCTGGTCGGAACGAGTCCCAACTCGCGGTTGCGCCAGCGGATCAGGGCTTCCGCCGAGAATATTCGGCCGGTCTTGAGATCAATCTGCGGTTGGTAGTGCAGGAAGAGCTCGTCTTGCTCCAATGCCTGATGCAGACGATTGGCGATCGCGAGGCGGCGCTGCGCGGCGTCGTTCAGGCGCTGCGTGAAGAATTGATAGCCATTGCGCCCCTTCTTCTTGGCGTGATACATGGCGGTATCGGCGGCGCGCATCAGCGCCTCGGCGTCCGCGCCGTCGCTCGGGTAGAGGCTGATACCGATGCTGCCGGTGACGTGCAAGGTTTGCTCCGTCACGACAAAGGGTTCGCGGATCGCATCCAGCACCTTGGCGGCAATCGGTACGGCGTCGTGACTTCCCGTAAGGGCGGGCAGATTGATGACGAATTCATCGCCTCCCAGCCGCGCCACGCTGTCGCCTTCGCGCAAGCAATTCTGCAAGCGTCTTCCGACCATGCGCAGCAAGCGGTCGCCGACTTGATGGCCGAGCGAATCGTTGATGTGCTTGAAGTCATCTAAGTCCAAGAACAACACCGCGACGCGCTGCTGATAGCGCCGCGCTTGCGCGATTGTCTGACCGATGCGATCGCGAAGCAGCAACCGGTTAGGCAAGCCGGTGAGCGCGTCGTGCTGAGCGAGGTAACGGATGCGCTCCTCCGTGCGCTTGCGATCGCTGATGTCGCGGCTGATGGCCGAAGCGCCTACGACTTTTCCGGCGGCGTCCTTGATCGGCGAGATGGTCAGCGAAACGTTGATCCGCCCGCCGTCTTTGCATATCCGTTCGGTTTCGTAGTGCTCGATGTTTTCGCCCTGCCGAACACGATCGAGCCATGGCAGAGCGTCTTCGACTCGATCGGGCGGCGCGAGGATCGAGATCGGACGACCGATAACCTCGGCGGCGCCGTAGCCGTAGACGCGCTCGGCGCCCAAATTCCACGACAGGATCGTGCCGTCCAGCGTTTTGCCGATGATGGCGTCGCTCGATGATTCGACCAGGGTGGCCAGCCAGCGCGAGGACGCTTCGGCGTGTCTATGCGCCGCGACAACGGCTGCGAGGCCGAGGTTGGTAATCGCCAGAAATCCCATGAACGCTTGCAGTAATAGCAGCGATTCGTTCGCGGAATATCGTGCGAACGGTCCGAAGCCGTGGAGCGTACCCCACGTCGCGATGGCCGAAAGAATGACCGTTGCGGTCGCGGCTTCGCGCCGGTCAAAGCGATACGCGGCCCACAGAAGCGCCGGGAGCACGAGGAATTCGAGCGGATAGTTCTCCGTGCTGAACGAAAACCGTCCGCCGAATGGGATTAGGCCGAGCAGCGTCAACGATGTCACCAACGCCGCCGCTTCCAACGCGCGCGCTCGATCCCATTCGACGCGGGGATTGGCGGCCCACAGAATGAGGACCGGGGCGACGATGAGCGCTCCGAACGCGTCGCCCAACCACCACGTCAACCAGATGGGACCGTAGTCGATCCCATCGGCGAAGCCGTTGAGCACCAGGCTGGTCACGCCGACCGTCGCGCTCACCGCTGTCGCGAGCGCGCCGGCAAATACGGCAAATTTGAAAATATCACGCGGCCGATCGAACGCGCGTATTCCGTGCGCGAATCGATTGACGAGATACGCGCCGACCAAGCCTTCGAGCGCGTTGCCGGCGCCGATCATGAACGACGTCACGATCGAACCCGAAGTCGTCACGTTAACGAGGAACGCACCGAGGAGAATCGCGGGCCAGATTCGATAACCCAGCACGAGGTAGCCGGCGAGTGCGATGCCCGTGGGTGCCCAAACGGCGGAGGCGTTGACGTTGACGAACGCCAGCATCAGTCCGAGCTTGCCGGCGGTAAAGTACACCGCCGTCAAGAGCATGCCGACGAGCGCCCGCCGCAGCAAAGTCGAGGGAGGCGCTTGCGTCCAGTCTCGGACGACGGTGGCGGTAACCGATCTGATATCGTGAATCGTCCGTGACATAACGCTCCTTACGCGGGCCAAGCCCGGTGGAACTTGTTACGCAATAACTTTAGGCGACATCCCAAATCGCCCTAGCCTCCGTCTTGAAGAAACTCCCGAAGGACCGAGCGTAACCCTCGGTACGTTTGGCTAGTGGCGGTCGATGCCCCCTACATTGTCGAATGTCCGCTCGCCGCGTGTAAACCGCGGCGAACCGCCGACCGGCGCCCTCATCGCCGCGTATATCGGCTTTACGCACATGCGCCCGCTCACTTG